>JARRJC010000016.1:0-39388 GCA_037379885.1 Limibacillus sp. | reverse complement strand
CGCCGCCTGAGCGGCGCGAGGAGGGGTCGACGGCGATCACCCCGACCGTCAGGTCCTGGGCCCGGAAGCTGTTGATCAGCGCGCCCGCCAGCGTCGACTTGCCGACACCCGGGGGCCCCGTCAGGCCGATCACCTGGGCCCGAGGCGCGGCATAGGCCTGATCCAGCAGCGCCGTCGCGGCCTCGCTGCCCGCCTCCCGTTCCAGGAAGGTCAGGGCGCGCGCCATGCCGGGCTTGCCCAGCGCTGCGATCTCTTGAAGACTTAAGGCGTCCATGGGCTCAATCCTTGCCAGAGCCCGAGCCTAGCGGCAAGCGGGGGTCCGCGCCCACGAGAAAAACGGCTTGCCGCGGCCAGCCCCTAGGCGATAAGCAAAGACCCGTGGCAGGCAGCGGCGCCGGTTTAGCTCAGTTGGTAGAGCAGCGGTTTTGTAAACCGAAGGTCGGGGGTTCAAGTCCCTCAACCGGCACCACCCTTCAATCCCGCTGCCCGTTTCAGCCTATTCCCGGGCCAGAGTTTTCCCATTCCCGGTATGGATTTGTGGTACCAATAACCCCTTGGATTGAATCCGATTCGGAAGGGGCGAAATGGGGGATTCTTCTGGTTCTTCTGGCATTGAGCGGGCTGGCGGGACTCCTCCGCCCGGTGGCCCTGACGGGCAGATCGCGCAGCTCGGTCGAGAGGCGGACGCGATCGGCAACGTTACGTCCTTGACCGGCGCCGCCAGCGTGCTCCGCCAGGGGGAAACCCTGCTGCTCTCGCCTGGTGATTCCCTGTTCGAGGGCGACCTGCTTCAGACCGGCACGGCGGCGGAGATCACCGTCGTCTTCGCCGACGGCACCACCTTCAGCCTTTCCCCGAACGCGAGCATGGTGCTGGAGTCCTATCTCTATGCCCCCGAGGAGAGCGACAACGGGCTCAACTTCGGCCTGCTTCAGGGCACCTTCGTCTTCATCACCGGCGCGCTGACCGAAGACGGCGACTTCGTGGTGGACACCCCCGTGGCCGTGATCGGGATTCGGGGCACCTCCCCGGCCGTCAGGATCGAGGCGGACCAGGCCACGAGCTTCTCCATCCTGCCCGACCCGGACGGCCAGGTCGGCAGCTACAGCCTCTTCAGCCGCGACGGCGGGGAGCTGATCGCCGTCATCGAGGACCCTGCCAGGCTGGTGACCATCGCCGCGCCGGGCGAGGCCCCTTTCGAGCGCGCGCTCGCGCCCGACGAGATCACCGACTTCTACCTCCTGCGCAACCGGGGGACCGACAGCCTGGAGCAGAACCGCGAGGAGCAGGAGGAAGAGCCCCAAAGCCCCTTCGACCCCAACAACGAAAACGACCGCGATCCCGGCGCGCGCGATTCCGGGCGGGGCGGGCAGCGCGGGGACGCCGGTGAGGAACGCGAGGACTCGGACTATCTACAGCTCGGCGAACTGCTGAGCGACCTCGGCCCTGTCGGACCTGGACACCCGGCCGAAGCGCCCGGCGCCCTGATGGCCCAACTGGGGAGTGATTTCCAGCCGGGCGGAGGCGACCCCCTGGCCCTCCTCCTCTTTGATGGGGCGCAGGGCGAGCTGATCTACTGACCCGCCGCCGCAGGATCCCTCCAACCGGTCCCCACCCGATCCGGCCAGCGCCTTTCGGAGTTGTCGTGACAACGGCTTCCCGCTAGTTTTTTGACAGTCCGCACAAGCACTTATCACTCGTTAATCCGACCAATCGGGAGAGGGGCATGCCGCAGGGTTTCTTCGAAGGCTTCACTCTCCAGACCCAGCCGGTCGAGGCGGGGGAGCTGCGGCTGCGCCTGGGCGGCTCGGGACCGCCGCTCTTGCTGCTTCACGGCAACCCGCAGACGCACGCCATGTGGCACGCGGTGGCGCCGCGCCTGGCGCGGCATTTCACCGTGGTCTGCGCGGACCTGCGCGGCTATGGCGGTTCGCTGAAGCCCGAAGCCAGCGCCGACCACGCGCCCTATTCCAAGCGCGAGATGGCCAAGGACATGGTTCAGTTGATGGCGCGGCTGGGCCACCGGCGTTTCAGTCTGGCCGGGCACGACCGGGGCGGACGCGTCGCCCACCGCCTGGCGCTGGACCATCCCGAGGCGGTCGAGAGGCTCGCGGTCCTGGACATCGTGCCGACGCTGGAGCACTTCGAGCGCACCGACATGGCCTCGGCCATGGGCTATTACCACTGGTTCTGGCTGGCCCAGCCCCACCCCTTCCCGGAGACCCTGATCGGCGCGGACCCGCGCTTCTGGTTCCGCCACCACACCACGCGCCCGCCCAAGCATGGCAGCTTCTTCCACCCCGACGCGCTGGAGGATTACTTGAGCGCCGTCGACCATCCCGAGACGGTGCGCGGCATCTGCGAGGACTACCGCGCCGCTGCGACCATCGATCTGGTCCACGACCGGGAGAGCCGGGAGAAGGGCCTGAAGATCGGCTGCCCCCTGCTGGCGCTTTGGGGCAAGAAGGGCAAGATCGACGCCTGGTTCGAGCCCCTGGAGATTTGGCGGGACTACTGCACCGGCAGTCTTGAGGGCGGCCCCGTCGACAGCGGCCACTACCTGGCCGAGGAAACGCCGGAGGAGGTGCTGGAGCACTTCCTGCGTTTCTTTGGAGAGGCCTAGCGCTTCCTCGCCAGGGTCAGGCCGTCGCCGACCGGCAGCAGGACATGGTCCACGCGCTCGTCCTTGGCGATGGCGTCGTTGAGCGCGCGGATCGCCTTGGTGTCCTCGCTCTGATCCTCGGGGTCAATGACGGAGCCGCTCCAGAGCACGTTGTCGACGGCGATCAGGCCGCCGGGGCGCAGCAGCCCCAGGAGCTGCTCGTAATAGCGGCCATAGTTGGTCTTGTCGGCGTCCACGAAGGCGAAGTCCACCTGACCGGCCAGCCCCTCCCCTGAAAGCGCGTCCAGCGTCTCGGTCGCCGGGGCGATGCGCAGATCGATCCGGTCCGACAGCCCCGCCTCTTCCCAATAGCGCCGGCCCACGTCGGTCCACTCCTTGCTGACGTCGCAGCAGATGAGGCGCCCGTCTTCGGGCAGTGCGGCGGCGACGGCAAGGGCGCTGTAACCGGTGAAGGTGCCGACCTCGACGCAGAGCTTCGCCCCGGTCAGCTTCACCAGCATGGCCATGAGCGCCCCCTGCCCGGGCGTGATCTGCATCCGGGCATACTCCATGCCGGCGGTTTCCTCCCGCAGGCGGCGAAGGACATCGCTTTCGCGCAGGCCCTTTTCGTCCAGATAGCGCGAAAGCGCCTCGGTGAGGCCAATGTGTGAAGAGGACATGGTTCTAGAAACTCCCGGAGAAAAAAGCCTTTGGGAACGGACCGAATGCCGTCCGATTGGAAGAGTGAGGCACGGCGCGCGCGGGTCTGTCCAGAGGGGCCGGCGGCCTAAGCGCTTGCCTTTGCATCCCAGGCTTTCTAAAGCAGGGGGATCGAGGGCTCTGAAATCACGCCGCCGGGGGGACCACGCCATCGCATCCGATCCGCCACCGCTGTCGCCGCCCTTCGGGCGCTACGCGCTGCCAGCACCGCTGGAGGCGCTGCGCCGTCTGGGCGAGGGCCTGCCCAGCCGCTGGGCGGTCTCCCTGCTGCGCCGCCTCTGTCTGCTCGGGACCGGCGACGCCGCCGACGTGACGATCTTCGGCGGTCTGAAGGCCCGGCTCCACCCCCGCGACAACCGCGCCGAAAAGCGCGTCTTCTGCGGCAGCCAGTTCTGGGACCTGGCGGAGCGCGAGCGGCTGGGACGGGCGCTGTCGGAGAGCGGAGAGGCGCCCTTCGTTTTCATCGACGCCGGGGCCAATGTCGGGCTCTACAGCCTCGACCTGCTGGCGCGGGCAAGGCGCGCGGGCAAGGCCCTGCGCATCCTCGCGGTCGAGCCAGATCCGACCAACGCGGCCAGGCTTCTGGACAACCTCGCGGCCAGCACGGCCACGGAGGTGAGCCACGCCCCGGTCGCCCTGGGCGCGGAGAGCGGCGAGGTGCGCTTTGTCAGCGATTCGCTGGTCAACCGGGGCGAGGCGCGGATCGCGGACGAAGGCGAAAGCGGCGACCTGACCCTGCCCCTGCGCCCGCTACTGACGGTGATCGAAGAGGCGGGCTTCGCGCGCGTGGACGCCATGAAGATGGATATCGAAGGGCACGAGGTCCCGGTGCTGACCGCCTTCTTCGCGACCGCGCCCAAGACGCTCTGGCCCCGCCTCTCAGTGCTGGAGGTCGGCAAGGGCGAAGGACGCGGCGAGCTCTTCGAGTTGATGGAGAAGAACGGCTACCGCCTGGAGACGCGCCATAAGCTGAATGCGGTCTTCCTTCTTGAGGAGCCGGCGGGCTAGGGCAGCGCTCTCAGGCGCTCGCCCAAGCGCAGGGCCGCGAAGTCGACGAAGGCGCGCAGCTTTGCCGAGGTGCGCCGTCCTTCGGGGTGCAGCAGATGGACCGGCAGCGGCGCGGGTTCGTAGTCCTCAAGGAGCCTCACCAACCGGCCGGCGCTGAGCGCCTCGGCAACCTGATAGGAAAGCAGGCGCGCAACGCCCCAGCCGCTCTCGGCCAGCTCGCGCACGGCCTCGTTGGCGTTCAGGGTCAAGCGCGGCTCGAACCGGAAGCGCCGTTCGGACCCGGCTTCGAGAAAGCGCCACTCGGGAAGAGCGCTGACGGAGTTCGCATGGATCAGGCGGTGTCCGCTGAGGTCGGAGGGCCGCTGCGGGGTTCCCGCGCGGGCCAGATAGGCGGGACTGGCGAAGACCGTGGGGCGCACCTCCCCGACCTTGATCGCGATCAGCGAAGAATCCGGCAGGGGCCCGATGCGGACCGCCAGGTCCAGGCCCTCCTCCATCAAGCTGACGCTGCGGTCGAGGAAAAGCGCCTGCGCGCTCACCAGGGGATAGCGGTCCAGGAAGGCGGCCAGAACCGGGGCCACATGCAGGCGTCCGAACAGCAGGGGGGCGGTGATGCGAAGCTCGCCGCGCGGCTCCGCGTGATCGCCCGCCGCTGACTCCTCGGCCTCCTGAAGCTCCACGAGCAGGCGCTTGGCGTCGGCGAGGAAACGCGCGCCGCTCTCGGTCACGCGAACCGAACGGGTGGTGCGCACCAGAAGACGCGCACCCAGCCGCTCCTCCAGGGCCGAGACCGCCCGCGTGGCGGCGGGCGGCGACAGGCCGAGGTCGCGCGCCGCCTTGGCGAAGCCGCCAAGCTCCGCGACCCGCACGAAGACCTCGATGCCCTGAAGACGGTCCAAAATATTATTCCTTTAAACGCAATAAACCTGTTCATATTATCCATATTAATAATCTTTGTGAAGGCGCTTACCTTTATCTCGAAAGGCACGGCGGAGCTTGGTTCGCCGCTGTTTTCCGAACCAGAGGAAGGGTTGGAGATGCCCCGCAAATTCGCCGAAATCGCCTTCACGCCCACGGTCAAGTCTGTCCAGGAGCAGCAGGGCAGCCGCGAGGCTTACCAGAAGTTCGAAGAGATCGACGAGCCGGAGGCCCTCCTGAGCGAGAAGGAGGCCGCCTTCATCGAGGCCCGAGATGGCTTCTACCAGGCGACCGTGAGCGAAACGGGCTGGCCCTATGTGCAGTTCAGGGGCGGCCCCGCGGGCTTTCTGAAGGTGATCGACGCCCGGCACATCGGCTATGCCGACTTCCGGGGCAACCGGCAGTATCTGAGCGTCGGCAACCTGAGCGCCAACGACCGGGTGGCGCTGATCCTGATGGACTACGCCAACCGCCGCCGCCTGAAGATCTGGGCGCGCGCCCGAATCCTGGACGCCGAAGACGCGCCGGAGCTCGTTTCCAAACTTCAGGCGCCGGGCTACCGCGCACGGGTCGAACGGGCGGTGATCCTGAAGATCGAGGCCTTCGACTGGAACTGCCCGCAGCACATCACGCCGCGCTTCACCGAAGCCGAGATCGCGAGCGTCACGGGCCCGCTGCAGGCCCGGATCGCCGAACTGGAAGAACAGCTCGGACGCGCCGGTTAGGGAACCGCCCGGCTCTGCGACAACCCGCGCCTTTGGCTACGGCGGGCATTACATGGCATTCTCTTCGTCAAACGAAGAGACGGAGTGACCTGCCCCATGGAATTCCCGACCGCGCTGGAACTGGCCCGGCTCCAGTTCGCCTTCACGGTTTCCGCCCACATCATCTTCCCGGCCTTCTCCATCGGGCTCGCCAGCTACCTGGCGGTTCTGGAGGGGCTCTGGTTGATCCGGCGGGACGACAGCTATCTGAAGGTCTTCGACTACTGGAAGACCATCTTCGCCGTGGTCTTCGGCATGGGCGTGGTCTCCGGCATCGTCATGAGCTACCAGTTCGGCACCAACTGGTCGGTCTTCTCGGACAAGACCGGGCCGGTGCTGGGGCCCTTGATGGGCTACGAGGTGCTCTCGGCCTTCTTCCTGGAGGCCGGATTCCTCGGCGTGATGCTCTTCGGGCGCAACCGGGTCGGGCCCAAGCTGCACTTCTTCGCCACCGCCATGGTCGCGATCGGCACCCTCTTCTCGGCCTTCTGGATCCTCTCGGTCAACTCCTGGATGCACACGCCAGCGGGATACGGCATGAACGAGGTCGGGCAGTTCGTGCCGGAGGACTGGTGGGCCGTCATCTTCAACCCCTCCTTCCCCTACCGGCTGGTTCACATGGTCCTGGCGGCCTACCTGACCACGGCCTTCGTGGTGGGCGGCGTGGGTGCCTGGCACCTCTTGAAGGAACCCCGCGACAGGGGTGCGCGCATCATGTTCTCCATGGCCATGTGGATGGCGCTGCTGGTGGCGCCGCTGCAGATCGCGGCCGGGGATCTCCACGGACTCAACACGCTGGAGCATCAGCCGGCCAAGGTTGCCGCCATGGAAGGCCACTACGAAACCAAGCGGGGCGCGCCGCTGATCCTCTTCGGGATCCCCGACGACGAGGCCGAGGAAGTCCGCTTCGCCCTGGAGGTGCCCAAGCTCGGCTCCATGATCCTGACCCACGACTGGAACGGCGAGGTCCAGGGCCTGAAAGCCTTCGCCAAGGAGGACCGACCCCCGGCGGAGATCGTCTTCTGGTCCTTCCGCATCATGGTGGGACTGGGCTTCCTGATGGTCTTCATCGGTCTTTGGAGCGGTCTTCAGAGACTGCGCGGCAAGCTGTTCGAGGCGCGCTGGCTGCACCGCGCGGCGGTCCTGGCTTCGCCCGCGGGCTTCGCCGCCGTCCTGGCGGGCTGGATCACGACGGAGGTGGGGCGCCAACCCTGGACCGTGCAGGGCCTCTTGAGGACGGCGGAGTCCCACTCGCCGCTGGAGGCGGCGGCCGTCGGCACCTCTCTGATGATCTTCGTGGTGGTCTACTTCGCTGTCTTCGGCATGGGCACCTACTACTGCCTGAAGCTGATGGCGAGCAGCCCGGAGGCGGGCATCGACGAGCCGCAGGGCCCCAGCCGCTCGGCGGGCCTGATGCCCGGCCCCATCCTGCGGCGCCTGCGCGCCATCACACCGGCCGAGTAAGGGGGAGGACGTCATGGAACTCGACCTCGCATTCATCTGGGCCGGCCTCATCGCCTTTGCCGTCTGTGCCTATGTCGTGCTGGACGGCTTCGATCTGGGGGTCGGCATCCTCTTCCCCTTCCTGGGCGACGACAGCGAGCGCGACCTCGCCATGAACTCCGTCGCCCCGGTCTGGGACGGCAACGAGACCTGGCTGGTGCTGGGCGGCGGCGGACTCTTCGCGGTCTTCCCGCTGGCCTACGCCACGGTGCTCCCGGCGCTCTACGCCCCGATCATCGCCATGCTGCTGGGGCTGATCTTCCGGGGCGTCTCCTTCGAGTTTCGGGCGCGCGCCCAGCGCAGCCGCATCCTCTGGGACGTGGGATTCTTCGGCGGCTCGCTGATCGCCGCCTTCGCGCAAGGGATCGCGCTGGGCGCGCTGGTCCAGGGGATCGAGGTGGAGAACCGCGCCTACGCCGGCGGCTGGTGGGACTGGCTGACGCCCTTCTCCATCGTGACGGGCGTCGCGCTGGTGATCGGCTACGCGCTTCTGGGCGCCAGTTGGCTGGTCATGAAGACCGAGGGGCTGCTGGCCGCGCGGGCGCGCGACTACGCCTGGCGCAGCGGCGTCGTGACGCTGCTTCTGATCGGCGCGGTTTCCCTCGCCACCCCGTTCCAGAACTCCGCCTATGTGGCGCGCTGGTTCGCCTGGCCGACGGCGGCCTTCTCGATCATCGTGCCGCTGCTGGTGGGGCTCTGCTGCCTGGGTTTCTGGTGGGGCCTGAAGCGGCATCACGACTGGCTGCCCTTCCTCTCCGCGCAGGGCGTCTTCCTGCTCTGCTACGCGGGGATCGGCATCTCCTTCTACCCCTACATGGTGCCGCCTTCGATCACCATCTGGCAGGCGGCGGCGCCGGACAAGAGTCTGGGGTTCCTACTGGTCGGCGCTCTCTTCCTGATCCCGATCATCCTCTGCTACACGGCCTACGCCTACTGGATCTTCCGCGGCAAGGTGGACCCGGACGAAGGCTATCACTGATGGCTGAGGACAAGCCTCGGCTCTCCAGACGGCTCGGCTGGTTCGTCCTGCTCTGGCTGGGCGGGGTGCTGGCGGTGACGCTGGTCGGGCTGCTGATCCGGGCGGTGCTGGCCCCCTAGGCGCGTTGGAGCGCCCTCGCGCTCTGGGCGCGTTTGGAGCGCCCTCGCGCCCTAGGCGCGCTGGAGCACCAAGGTCATCCATTCCGCCAAGGGGTAGCGTCCGGCCAGGATCAGACCGGCGTTGCGATGGCGCAGCCGCACCATGCGCTCCTGGCTGGCGAGCAGGCCGGACAGCACGGCGAACCCGCCCGGCGCCAGATTGCGCTTCAGGTCCTCGGCCATGGCGCAGAGCGGGGCCGCCAGGATGTTGGCGACGATCAGGTCGTAGGGCGCGTCCGCACGCACCAGCGCGCTGCGGTAGCCTTCGCCGTACTCGTAACGCAGCAAGGGCGCGAGCCCGTTCAGCCGCGCATTTTCCCGCGCCACCAGGACCGAGGCCGGGTCGTTGTCCACCCCCAGGACCGGCTTCTTCCAGAGCGCCGCCATGGCCATGGCCAGCACGCCGGAGCCGCAGCCCATGTCGAGCGCGCGGCCCCGCCAGCTGACCCCGAAACTCTGCAGGTCCTGCAAGGCCAGAAGGCAGCCGCGCGTGGTCTCGTGCCGCCCGGTGCCGAAGGCCTGGTTGGCGTCGATCAAGAGCGGGATGGCCCCGCCCGAGGGCCGCTCGCTCGTGTGGGAGCCGTGCAGGAAAAACCGGCCCGCGCGGATCGGCGGCAGCGATTTCTGGCTTTCGGCCACCCAGTCGGTGGGTGGCAGCGGCTCGGCCTTGTAGTCGGGCGCTTCGCAACCCGACGCCGCCGCGGCCAGCGAAAGCGCGGCCACCAGCGCGGGGCGCTCGGGCTCGTTCTCCAGATAGAGGGTGACGGGAACCAGGCCGCTCTGGTCCGGGCCGCCGGTCACCAAGGCCCCGCCGAGGCCGCTCAGCGCCTCGTCCAGGATCGCCAGTTTCTCCGCTGGAAAGGAGAGGTCAACGCGCCAGCCGTTCCCGCTCATCCGGTCATCCCGCCTGATCCGCGGGTACCACGAAGGAGGCCATGACCTTCTTCTGCCCCGCCTTTTCGAAATTGATGGTGAGGCGTTCGCCCTCGCGCGCGCTGACGACCCCGTAGCCGAACTTGTTGTGGAACACCCGCTCGCCCTTCTTGTAGCCCTCGCCGGACAGCGTGGTGACCTCCTCCGCGACACCCTCGATGAAGCGCTGCGGGCGCTTGCCGTATTCCTGGGCGCGCTGATAGCCGGGCGTCTGGCGCTGCTGGTTCCAACCGCCGCCCCAAGCCGAAGCGCCGCCAAAGGCCCCGTAGTTTCCGGGCGCGCCGTAAAGGCCGGACTCGCTCTCAACCTCGACCGCGTCCTCGGGCAGCTCGTCGATGAAGCGCGACGGCAGCGCCGCCGCCCAGGACCCGTGCAGCCGCCTGTTGGCGACGAAGGAGACGATGGCCCGTTTGCGCGCGCGGGTCAGCCCGACATAGGCGAGGCGCCGCTCCTCCTCCAGGCCCTTCAGCCCGTTCTCGTCCATGGCGCGCTGGTTGGGAAAGAGCCCCTCCTCCCACCCGGCCAGGAAGACCGTGTCGAACTCCAGCCCCTTGGCGCCGTGCAGCGTCATCAGCGTGACCTGATCCTGATGGCTGTTCTCCACCGTCTCCATGACCAGGGACACGTGCTCCAGGAACTGCGCCAGGGAGTCGAACTCCGCCATGGCGTTGATCAGTTCCTTGAGGTTCTCCAGGCGGCCCGGCGCGTCCGCCGTCTTGTCCTGCTGCCACATATCGGTATAGCCGGACTCGTCCAGGACGATCTCGGCCAGTTCCGGATGCGGCGTGGAGCCGACCATCCCGGCCCAGCGGTCGAGGTCCAGCATCAGGTCGCGCAAGGCGTTGCGCGCCTGGGGCCGCAGCTCATCGGTCTCGATCACCTGCCGGGCGGCGGTGGTCAGCGGCATCTCCCCGGCGCGCGCCACCTGATGGAGCAGGCGCAGGGTGGCGTCGCCCAGGCCGCGCTTTGGCTTGTTGACGATGCGCTCGAAGGCCAGATCGTCGGAGGCCGACTGAAGCAGCCGCAGATAGGCCATGGCGTCACGGATCTCCAGACGCTCGTAAAAGCGCGGGCCGCCGACCACGCGGTAGGGCAGCCCCAGCGTGATGAAGCGTTCCTCGAACTCGCGGCTCTGCGCGGAGGTGCGCAGCAGGATCGCGATCTGCGACAGGTCGTGGCCCTCGCGCTGAAGCCTCTCGACCTCCTCGCCGACGAAGCGGGCTTCGGCCTCGCCGTCCCAGAGACCGCGTACGCGTACGGGCTCGCCCCGTTCGTCTTCAGTCCAGAGCGTCTTGCCCAGGCGGCCCTCGTTCCTCGCAATGACCGAGGACGCGGCGTCCAGAATATTGCCGGTCGAGCGGTAGTTCCGCTCCAGCCGGACCACCTTGGCGCCGGGGAAGTCCTCTTCGAAGCGCAGGATGTTGCCGACCTCCGCGCCGCGCCAGCCGTAGATCGACTGGTCGTCGTCGCCGACGCAGCAGATGTTCTTGTGACCCTGAGCCAGCAGCCGCAGCCAGAGGTATTGCGCCACGTTGGTGTCCTGGTACTCGTCCACCAGAATGTAGCGGAAGCGGCGGTGATACTCCGCCAGCACGTCCTCATGCTGCTGGAACAGCGACAGGCAATGCAGCAGCAGGTCGCCGAAATCGCAGGCGTTCAGGGTCAAGAGGCGCTCCTGATAGAGCCGGTAGATCTCGACCGCGCGCCCGCCCGCCAGTTCACCCCCGTCGGCGGCGGCCAGCTTGTCGGGGGTCAGGCCCTTGTCCTTCCAGCGCTCGATCACCGAATGGACCACCCGCGCCGGCCACTTCTTGTCGTCGATCTGCTCAGCGCGCAGCAGCTGCTTGACCAGCCGCAGCTGATCGTCCTGATCGATGATGGTGAAGTTGGACTGGAGCCCGATCCGCTCGGCATGGCGGCGCAGGATGCGCGCGGCGAGCGAGTGGAAGGTCCCCATCCACCAGTTCTCGACCTCCGCGAGACCGAGGAGCTGGGCGACGCGGTCCTTCATCTCGCGCGCCGCCTTGTTGGTGAAGGTGACGGCGAGAACCTGGCCAGGCTGGCATTTGCCGCTGTAGAGCAGGTGGGCCAGACGGGTCGTCAGGACCCGCGTCTTGCCGGTGCCCGCGCCCGCCAGGACCAGCACGGGACCGTCCAGCGCCTCCACCGCGTCGCGCTGGGCCTGGTTGAGCGTATCGAGGTAGGCGGGCTTGGCGGCGGCCCGGGCGCTGATCGACTCCGACATGCCGAGGACTATAGCGCAGAGAGAGGCCTTAGTCAGACCCCGGAGCGGGGAAAATTCACAGCTCTCCACGGCTTGACGGCAAGGCGGGGAAAGGGGCAAGACTCTCACCTCCGACCCTCTCCCGTCCCGGCGCGCAGGCGCTTGGATTTCCAGCCAAGGTTTGACCCTCATGACGCCAGAGATCGAGCGCATCCCCCTCGCCCCCGCCGGCCCCGGCACGCAACGCGACCTGCTGGTGCTGCGATACGGCAAGAAGGGCGCGGGCCCCAAGGCCTATATCCAGGCCTCGCTCCACGCCGACGAGACGCCGGGCATGATGGTGGCCCATCACCTGCGCCGCCTCCTGGGTGACGCGGAAGTGCTGGGGGAGATCGTGCTGGTCCCCTACGCCAACCCCATCGGCCTGTCCCAGATGCTCCTCGATCAACAGATCGGGCGCTACGAACTGTCGGGGAAGGGTAACTTCAACCGTGCCTGGCCGGACCTCTTCGAGGCGATCGGCGAGCGGGTGGCCGGAGAGCTCGGCACGGACGAGGCGCGCAACCGCAAGGTCGTGCAGACCGCCATGGCCACGCACCTCCACGCCTGGGACCCGGTCGACGAGCTGGAGAGCCTGCGCAAGACGCTTTGCGGTCTTGCCTACAACGCCGACGTGATTCTCGATCTGCACTGCGACGACGACTCGCTGGCGCACCTCTACATCGTGCCGCAGTCCTGGCCGGAGGCGGCGGACCTCGCCGCGGGCCTCGACTGCCGCGCCGTGCTGACGGCCGAGGATTCGGGCGGCGGCTCCTTCGACGAGGCCTTCTCCACGCCGTGGATACGCCTCGCCAAGGCGCACCCCAAGGCCGCGATCCCCAAGCCTCCGCTCTCCATAACCGTTGAGCTTCGCGGGCAGGCGGACGTCTCCGACGCCCTGGGAGAGGCCGACGCAGAGGCGATCTTCAGCGCGCTGCAGCGGCGCGGCGTGATCGGCGGGAAGGCCCCGAAGGCCAAGGCCATGAAGTGCGAGGCGACCGACTTGGCGGCGACCGAGGTGGTGAAGGCGCCGATTCCCGGAATCGCGGCCTATCACGTGAAGCTGGGCGAGACAGTCACCCGCGGTCAGGTGATCGCCGAGATCGTCGATCCCGGCGCGGAGGACCTGGGCCGGGCGCGCATCGCCGTCCACGCGGGCACGGACGGTCTGGTGCTCTCGCTCCGCTCTCACAAGTGGGTGGTTCCCGGCGCCACGGTCGCCAAGATCGTCGGCACCGAGAAGCTGGAAGGCCGCGAAGGCTACCTCCTGGAAAACTAGACTTCCCCGCGTTCTTCCTTGCGGGCCTGGACCAGGGTCTTGTGGTAGGCGGCCATGACCTCGTGCTCATGGACCATGCCGATGAAGCGGCGCTCCTCCCGGTTGTTGATCACAGGCAGATGCACCTCGCCAGAGGAGGTGAAGGCCTGGACGGCGGCCTGAAGGTTGTCGCTGCTGACCAGGGAGTAGCCCGCCTTGTGCATCACGTCCGAGGCCCGCAGTTCGCCGTCGCGGTCCCGGTCGAAGGCCAGTTCGCCCAGGTCGGGAAAGCCGATCAGGCCTTCGAGGCGGCCCTCGGCGTCGTTCACCACCAGCAGGCTCCAGGGCGCAGCGGAAAGGCGCGAGCGCACCTGTGCGAGCGGCGTGTCCGGAGAGACGCTCTCGACCTTCTTGTCGGCGAAGCCGGTGACCTCCAGCGCGCGCAGAAGCCCGACCTCGCGGCCGCCGCCCAGCGTGATGCCGCGCCGCTCAAGCTGCCACTGGAAGAAGGAACGGCCGAAAAGCTGCTGGGTGATGATCGAGGCGACGGCCGTTGCGATCATCACCGCGATGGTGAGCGCATAGTCCGAGGTCATCTCGAAGATGATCAGCATGGTGGAGATGGGCGCGCCCAAGACTGCGCCTGCGACCGCTCCCATGCCGACGATGGTGTAGGCGCCGTGGCCCGAGGAGAGCGCCGGGAACACCGAGGTCGCCACCACGCCGAAGGACCCGCCGATCATGGCCCCCAGGAAGAGCGAGGGCGAGAAGACCCCGCCGCCGAAGCCCGAGCCCAGCGACAAGGCCGTCGCCAGGGTCTTCATGAGGATCAGCGCGAACAGGAGCCAGAGCGGCAGCAGTTCCTGAAGCGCCTGATCGGTCGCCCCGTAGCCGACGCCCAGCACCTGGGGGAAGAAAACGGCGATCACCCCGACGCCCAGCCCGCCAATGGCCGGCCGCAGCCAGGGCGGGACCTGCGGCAGACGGCTCCAGGTGTCTTCGACGGTCATGATGGAGCGCATGAAGAGGATGGCCGCCATGGCGCTGATGACGCCCAGGAGCGCGAAGGCCGGGAACTCGAAGAACGAGGTGATCTCGTAACTCTGCGGCAGGACGAAGGCGGGGAAGTCGCCGTAGACCATGCGGCTGACGATGGTGCCCAGCACGCCCGCCACCACCACCGGCGCAAAGGCGGAGAGGGCATAGTGTCCGACCACCACCTCCAGCGCGAAGAAGACACCGGCGATCGGCGCGTTGAAGGAGGCCGCCACCGCCGCCGCCACGCCGCAGCCCAAGAGCGTGCGGCTCATGGCGCGCCCCAGATGCAGGCGTTTGGCGACCCAGGCCCCAATGGAAGCGCCGAGATGAACCACCGGCCCTTCGCGACCGACGGAGCCGCCGACGCCAACCGAAGCCGCGTTGACCAGCGCGATCTTCGCCCCGTCCTTCAGCGACATCCTGCCGCCACGCAGCGCGGCCACCTCGATCACCTGGGCGACCGATTGCGGCCGACGGTCAGGAAGGAAGTAGTAGGCGGCAAGACCGATCATCAACCCGCCCAGCGCCGGCGCCAGCAAGACGCGCCACCAGGGCACATCGGCAATGAAGAGCAGAATGTTCTCGCCCCGGTCGGACAGAAAAGCCCACTGGATCAGGTCCACGGCATGGCGGAACAGCACGGCGGCGGCGCCCGAAGCGAGACCGATGGCGATCGAATAGAAGAAAAGCCTCAGATGCGGGTTGGACAAGGCAGAACGGTTGCGCGCCAGAAGCAAATAGCTGCTGCGCCGAGCGCGCCGCAGTTGATGGCTGAGATTCAGGATCGAGTTGCCGGACATCATTCCGCTTCTGGTGGTTAGACCCAGAGTAACCACGAATGCCCGGAGAGGTAAAAGACCTTCTGGCCTGGAGGAAAATGCAGGCGGCGCCTGGCCCCGGGTGAATTATTTCGCATTAAATTAAACTTAAGAGTTTCCTGCGAAGCTTTTTCCAATTCCGAAGGTCGCAAAGACCCGGTTATGGACGGATTGAGGGAAAAGCCATGGTCTTGAATGTGCAGGACGCGGCAAAGGGCGTCGTCGCTGTAGAGCGCCCGGGCGCCGAGGAAACCGTGAAAGTTCCGGCGGGTCAGCCGGTCCGCATCGCCTTTGACGCCGGCAGCTCCACAATGACCGTGGAAAACGGCGACCTGGTGGTGCGCTTCCCGGACGGCGCGACCATCGTTTTCGAAGGCGCAGGCCTTCAGCTTGCAGAAGCCGGCCAGACGCCGCCGCAGGGCGCGCCGGGCAACGCGCAGCTTGCTCAAGGATTTGAGCCGGGCGGCGCAGAGGGTGCGCCTCCGGCGGAGTTGCCCGACCTCCTGGAGTTGAGCACACGTGAGCTGGAGCAGCTCCTGCAGATCGAGCCCGCTGCGGGCGCAGCCGACCCCGACGAAGGGGATCAGGAGGCTCAGGGCAGCGGCGGCGATTTCGAAGCACCCGGCCTGACCGCCCTGGAGGGGCTCTCCACGCTGGGTTTCCTGTCCGGTGAAAGCGAGGGTGGCAGCCCGCTCCCCGACCAACCGCGCGTCAACGCTTCAACGGAGCCGGGGGAGGCTTCTCCCGCAGGCAATCCTTCTCCCAGCGATCCGCCCGCCGAGTCTTCGGCTGGTGGAAGCCCCGACGGCGGCGTGGCGCAGAACGGCGACAGCCCGGACCTTTCAGGCGGGCAGACGCCCCCGCCGCCTCAAGCCGCCAATCCGGAAGAGGAAGGTCCCGGTGAGGGTAGCCCTGGTGAGGGTAGCCCAGGAGAGGGCGACCCTGGAGAGGGCGACCCCGGCGACGGCGATCCCGGCGAGGGCGATCCCGGCGAGGGCGATCCCGGCGAGGGCGACCCCGGAGAGAGTGGTCCCGGCGAGAGTGATCCCGGTGAGGTCGGTCCAGTCGGGGACAGTGAAGAGGAGCCGGGTGAGGTCGTCGAGGGCAGTGGTCCCGGCAACGGAAACGGCAACGAGGGCAACCCAGGCAACGGCGGCGGCAACACCGGCGGCAGCGGTCCGGGCAGCGGCAACGGCGGTATGCCGCCTGGGCAGATCGAAGACGAAGACGAAGGGTCAGAGAGCGTTTCCGCCGAGCCCGGCGGCCCCGGCAACGGAAACGGCAATACGCCGAACTCCGGTAATGGCGGCGGCAATACCGAAGGCAGCGGTCCGGGCAGCGGCAACGGCGGCACCCCGCCAGGCCAGAACGAAGACGACGCGGACGGCCCCTCGGACGAGCAAGTCGGCGCGGCGCTTCAGACCCTTGGGGAAGAGCCGCTTGTTCTCACGGGATTCGACATCGCAGCCCCCGAAGCGGGAGGCAGCACGCTCGACCTGTCAGAGGTCATCGCGGACTACGACAGCACCAGCCTGACCTACCTTCTGCAACGTGACGGACGGGGTTGGGATATCGCGGTGCAGGTCGAGAGCGGCAGCGAAGAGGGCGGCCCGGTCACGCTCGCGGTGATCGACGGAGACAGCCTGACCGACGGCGGCGCCTCAGTGAACCTGAACCCCAGCTTTGATGCGGCCGAGGCCTTGGCCGACAACATCCAACTTTCGACCACGGGAGGATAACCATGCTCTACGACCGTTTTTCCAACGCCACGAAGACGCTCGGCGCAGGCGACGGCATCTCCGACCCGCGCGACCGGCGGCAGTTCCCGCGCAGCAAAGGCGCTTGCGAGCTCTATTACGAGAAGGAGCGCTACGAGCTGATCGACTGGTCCGCCGGCGGTTGCGCCGTTGAAGGGCTGACCGGGCTCGCCGAAGGCGACAAGATCGACGTCACCTTGCGAATCTCCGGCAAGCGCACGGCTCTGGTCCAGAACACGAAGGCCCGCGTCATCCGCGTCGAGAAGGAGTCGGTGGCCTTGAAGTTCCTCGATCTCTCTATCGAAGAGCGCGATCTGCTTCTGATCGCCCAGGGCGCGTTTTCCGACAACGTCTTCGTGATGGACCTGAACGAAGACCAGATCGTCTAGCTTGCGGGCCCGCTGCACTGTCCATCGTCCGCGCGCCGGAGGAATGGTTAGCGCGGTTCGAAAGCGGCCAGAATCGCCTCGGCGAAACGTTTGGCGGCCTGGCAGCTGACAAGCGGTTTGCCTTTTATCTTCAGTTGCCCGGCGACGAAGGCGCTGCGCTCCGCGCTGCGCTGCTCCAGCTCTCTGGCGGTGTCCCTGAAGCCGCAATCCTCCAAGCCCCCTGCCGTCATGCCCATCCAATAGCTGCTCTGCTCTCCTTGGCTGAAGCCGGAGGGCGGCGCTGTTGGCGAGACCCGCGCAAAGCCGTCGGGCGCGCCGGCGTCGACGAAGTTGGCCAGCGGGCCGCGAGCCTCCTGATAGGTGAGGAAAGCAGCGCCGTTTTCGTCGCGCGGAATCTCCACGGCACTCGTCATATCCGCCGCGCAGGCCGCCAAGATCAAGGGCGCTAGCACCAAAGACAGCTTCTTTCCAAAGACGCCAGAGATGGTCATGGGACTCCCGGACCGTTAGAAGATGACGACACTCGCCGGACTATAGCAGCGCGCTCCCCGCCTCTGTAAACTCCCCCGCCGAACAAGAAGGAAAGCCGTCCATGCGATATGAGATACGCCAAGCGACACGCGCCGACAGCCCGGCCATCTACCGCCTGGTCCGCGAACTCGCCGTCTTCGAGGAGCTGGAGCACAAGGTGAAGGCCAGCGAGCAGGACATCGCCGAGATGGGTTTTGGCGAACGGCCCTACTTCCACTGCCTGCTGGCCGAAGAAGTGGCGGAAAGCGGAGAACGGCAAGCGCTGGGCTTTGCGCTTTACTTCCACAACTTCTCGACCTTCGAAGGGCGGCCCGGCATCTATCTGGAGGACCTCTTCGTCTCACCCTCAGCACGGGGCGCCGGACTGGGACGGGCCCTGCTCGCGCGTCTGGCCCGGATCTGCCAGGAGCAAGACTTCCGGCGGCTGGATCTCTCGGTGCTGCACTGGAACCCAGCGCGCCAGTTCTATGAACGGATCGGCATGAGCCACCAGGCGGAATGGCTGGGCTATCGCTTGGAGGGCGACGAGCTGGAGCGTCTCGCCGGCGAGGCCGAGACGGCGCGCTGAAGCAAGCTCAGCGCCAGTTGCAGCGCCCGACCGACCCCTCCGCGCAGACCGTCTTGCCATCTGTCCAGGTCGCGCCCGAAAGCTCGGTGCGGGTGATGTCCGACCCCTCGAGCTTGGCGCCGGTCAGGTCGGCCCCACTGAGGTCGGCGCGATAGAGCCGGGCGTTCCGAAGATCGGCGCCACGGAAGCTGGAATCCATCAGCTTGGCCTTGGTCATGTCCGCCTGGAACAGCTTGGCCTCGTCGAAATTGACGCCGACCGCCGTCGCGTTGACGAACTTGGACTGATAGCCCTCGACCCCGCTCAGGTTGCTGTCGCTCAGGTCGGCGCGCAGGAACGAGGCCGAGCGGATGCGCGCTCCCTCCAGGTCCAGGCGCGTCAAGTCCAAGCCGTCCAGCGCGCACCGGTCCAAGTTCACCCCCGGCGCCGGCGGATCGGCACAAGCCGCAGAGGCGACCCCAGGGGTTCCGGCAAGCAGCAGACCCGCCAGTAAGGAGCATAGAAGCGCGGTGACTTTCATCGCTTCTGCCCCAGCGCGCAGCCCTCTGGCCGGGTGATGGCCCGTCCGGCCTCTTCCGGCCAAGGCGCGCCGCTTTGAGCCTCCAGGATCCCGGCGAGTTTCGCCGAGACATCCTCCGGGATCGGAGTGACGCGGCGCGATTTCAGATCGACGTGCAGATGAAGCCATTCCATGGTTGCCGCCAGGTATCCCTTTTCCTTGTGGTACATCCGGCTCATGAACCGCAGACGCTTCTCGTCATATCCCAGAAGCTGAAGGTCGCAGACAAGCCGGTCGCCCAGATGAACCTCACTCTTGTAGGTAATGTGCCCTTCAACGGTGAAAAGGGTATTGCCGTCCCTTTTCCGCCGCTGGGCGTCCAGTCCGATCCGGTCCATGAAGGCATCGGTGGCGCCATCGAACACCAGAACGTAGTAGGCGACGTTCATATGACCGTTGTAGTCCACCCATTCCGGCAGGACCTCGGTTTCAAAGATCGCGTCCCAGCTCTGCCCGGCCTCCTCGTCGATCCCCTTATCGGTCCCCTTGACGGTCATCGGAATACGGCTCCCCTGTTGCCACCGCGAGCCTGACGATATAGCAACGGGGCTAGGGGTCAACCAAGCGCCAGAGGGTGGCGGAGCGGCGGAATGATGGAGCTTCTAAGCCGCTTGGGCCGGAACGGAACGCGGGTGCTGTTCCTGGCGGTCTTTCTGGGCCTTCTGGTCCCTCCGCTGGCCGCCCTGCTGCGGCCTTTCCTTCCCATCGTCGTGGCCTTGCTGCTGTTCACGGCGCTGCTTCGGATCGACTGGGGCCAACTGCTGGAGGCGGTGCGCCGACCCTTTCTGATAGGCCTGCTGGTGATCTGGATGCAGATCGGGTCAGCCATTGCCGCGCTTGCGGTCCTGAGCGTGACGCCCCTTCCTCAGGACCTGACCGCCGGGATCGTGCTGATGGCCTGCGCGCCGCCGATACTGGGGGCCGCCGCGATCGCGCTGCTGCTGGGCTTGGACGGCGCGCTGCTCCTGGTCGTGGCCCTGGTTTCGACACTCCTGACCCCGATCACCGTGCCGCCCCTTGCCCTGATGCTGCTGGGGTTGGAACTCAACATCGGACTCGCGCCCTTCATGCTGCGACTCGGGCTTCTCGTCGGACTGTCCTTCCTGGCCGCGGGCCTCATTCGCAAGCGGGTGGGACCCGCGCGGCTCGCCGCCAAGGGCGACGCCCTCAACGGTGTCATCGTGCTCCTGATGACGCTCTTTGCGATCGGGATCATGAAGGGGGTCGGACCGCTGGCGCTTGCTGAACCGGAGAGGGTCCTGCTCTGGACCGCCGCAGGGCTGGCCGCCAACCCGCTCTTGCAACTTGCGGGCACCTTGATCGCCTGGCGGTTGGGCCTCAAGAAGGCGCTTTCCGTGGGATTGGCGAGCGGAAACTGCAACATGGGACTGCTTCTGGCCGCCCTGCCGCCCGGCGCCGACCCGGGCGTCGCGCTGTTCTTCGCCGTGGCGCAATTGCCGATGTACACCCTGCCACTCCTGCAAAAACCCCTCTATACGCACTGGTTGAAGAAACTTGCTGGATAAGTGTATCAAAAGACTGTGTTATTTTTGCAACAGCGTTGGGTCGACAAGCCTACTTTGCTGCGCTGCCGAGTAGCGAAGCCACGCGCCTTGTGCTACTCCCTGATGCTGATGCACGAGTCTCGGCGAAGTTTGATCGGAACAGGGGATTGATCGATCGAACGCGACAGGTTGAGGTTCGACCGGCGGCATCCCGAAAACAAGGGGCGGAACCGTATAGAGAGCGGTTCATGTCCCGGGGAAGACCGGGCGTCATCGGGATTGTGAAGCCTATTTTGGGGATTTCTTACGATGCACCTGACACAAAATCTTCGCGGCGTGACTTTGGCGTTCTTGCTGGGTTTGCCGCTGGCGCTCGGCGGCTGTTCGGCGATGGGCGACCGGGCGAGCACCTTCAGCGAAGACGGCATCGAAGACCCCTTCGAGGACTACAACCGCGTCATGTTCGAGGTGAACCTGGCGATCGATGACGCCATTCTCACCCCTGCCGCCAAGGGCTACCGCACGGTCCTGGCGCCCGGCGCGCGCGATGTGGTGCGCGACTTCCTGCGCAACCTCTCCTCGCCGGTGGTTCTGGTCAACAATGTCCTGCAAGGCGACTGGGACGGCGCGTTGAACACGGCCCAACGCTTCTTCATCAACACGGCCAGCACCGGCGGCCTCGTGGATATCGCCGAGCTTGAGGGCTATCCCTACCGCGACGAGGACTTCGGGCAGACCATGGGCGTCGGCGGTGTCGAGGAAGGCCCCTATCTGATCCTGCCGCTCCTGGGACCCAGCAACTTCCGCGACACGACCGGGATGGTGGTCGACCTCTTCTTCGATCCGATCAACTACATCAATAGCGACAACCTCGTGCAGTTCCTTCCGATCGGCCGCGGGGTCGTGGGGGCCGTGGATTCGCGCTCACGCAACATTGAGACGATTGAGGAACTTCGCGCGGATTCTGTTGACTTCTATGCCCGTGTGCGCTCCCTCTACACCCAGAACCGGCGTATCGCCATCAACAATGGCGAAGGGGATCTCGAGAGTTTCCCGACGCCCGGTCTGGACGGCAACTAAGCCGAAAGGGTCTTAACAGGGGCCCGGTCGGCGCTCGACTGTGGAGCCACTCAACGTGATGCGAGCCTCTCTACGCTCTTTTTCCGCCTTTTTCCTGGCCACACTGTTGGTATGGAGTCTGCCCGCGGGAGCGAACGACTATCTGACGGCCGATGAGCCCGACGCCTTTATCGTGCAGCTTCGCGACGTGTCGCTGGAGCAGTTGACCGATCAGTCTGTCGCCTCCGAGGACCGCCGCGCACGCTTCCAGACGCTCCTGAACGAAGGGTTCGATGTGGAGGCGGTTTCCTCCTTCGTCCTGGCCAAGTATTGGCGGCAGGCGAGCGACAACGAACGTCAAATGTTCAAGACGGTCTTCTCGGACGTGCTGACGGCGCGCTTCCTGCCGGTCTTCGATCTCTATCAAGAAGGCATGGACTTGACGGTGGACCGTGTGTCCGAGGCCGGCAATTCAGGTCAGGTCTTTGACGTATTCTCGACCCTGACGCGCCCCGGTGAGGAGCCGGTGAAGATTGCCTGGCGCCTGCTCAAGCGCGACGGCGGCGACTTCAAGATCGTCGACGTCCGGGTGGAGAACCTCTCCATGGCCATCACGCTCCGCTCGGAGTACACGACCCAGCTTCAGCGCAACGGCGGCAGCGTGAGCGGCCTGATCGACGACTTGAAGCAGCGGCTGGCGAGCGGCGCCGTGGGCGATCCCAAACTGACCGAAACCAACTGATTCAAGCGCCGGATCAAGGCTGAACGGGGCCCCTTCACGGGCCCCGCTTCCTTTAGCGCTTGAGGGGCTTGTACTTGATCCGGTGCGGCTGGTCCGCCTCGGCGCCCAAACGGCGCTTGCGGTCGGCCTCGTAATCTTCGTAGTTGCCCTCGAACCAGACCACCTGACTGTCGCCCTCGAAGGCCAGGATGTGGGTCGCGATGCGGTCCAGGAACCAGCGGTCGTGCGAGGTGACGAGAACGCAGCCTGCGAACTCCTCGATGGCATCCTCCAGGGAGCGCAGCGTGTCCACGTCAAGGTCGTTGGTCGGCTCGTCGAGCAACAGCACGTTCGCGCCCTGCTTCAGCATCTTCGCGAGATGGACGCGGTTGCGCTCACCGCCGGAGAGGGCGCCGACCTTCTTCTGCTGGTCCGGACCCTTGAAGTTGAAGGCGCCCACGTAGGCGCGGCTGGGGACGGTGTGCTTGCCCACCTCGATCACGTCGGTGCCGCCGGAGATCTCCTCCCAAACCGACTTGTTGGCGTCCAGCGTATCGCGCGACTGGTCCACATAGCCCAGCTGGACCGTGTCGCCCACGTTCAGCTCGCCACCGTCGGGTTTGTCCTGACCGACGATCATGCGGAACAGCGTGGTCTTGCCGGCGCCGTTCGGGCCGATGATTCCGACGATGGCGCCCGGCGGGATCTTGAAGTCCAGATCCTCGATCAGCAGGCGATTGCCGAAGCCTTTGCGCAGGCCCTTCGCTTCGATCACGAGGTTGCCCAGCCTCTGGCTGGCCGGAATCACGATGCGGCCGGGGTCCGGCGCCTTGTCGCGGGAATCTGCCAACAGCTTGTCATAGGCCTGAAGCCGGGCTTTCGATTTGGCCTGACGGGCCTTCGGGCTCTGGCGCACCCACTCCAGCTCGTGCTTGAGGGTGCGCTGGCGGGCGCTCTCTTCCTTCTCCTCCTGGGCCAGACGCTTCTGCTTCTGCTCGAGCCAGGAGGTGTAGTTGCCTTCAAAGGGAATGCCGCGCCCGCGGTCCAGTTCAAGAATCCAGCCCGCCACGTTGTCCAGGAAGTAGCGATCGTGGGTCACGGCCACGACCGTTCCCTTGTACTTCTCCAGGAAGCGCTCCAGCCAGGCGACGGATTCCGCGTCCAGGTGGTTGGTCGGCTCGTCGAGCAGCAGCATGTCCGGCTCGCTCAGCAGCAGACGGCAGAGCGCGACGCGGCGGCGCTCGCCACCCGAAAGTTTGCCCACTTCCGACTCGCCCGGCGGACAGCGGAGCGCGTCCATGGCGATCTCCACCTTGCGGTCGAGCTCCCAGCCGTCCGCGGCGTCGATCTTCTCCTGCAACTCCGATTGCTCTGCGATCAAGGCGTCGAAGTCCGCGTCTTCCTCGGCGAACTTGGCGCTGACTTCCTCGAAACGGTCCAGAAGCGCCTTCACGGGCGCGACACCTTCATAGATGTTGCCCGCGACATCCTTGGTGTCGTCCAGATGGGGCTCCTGCTCCAGATAGCCGACGCGCACGCCCTCGGCGGCCTTGGCCTCGCCGCTGATATCGTTGTCGAGCCCGGCCATGATCTTCATCAGCGTCGACTTGCCTGAACCATTGAGGCCCAGCACGCCGATCTTCGCACCCGGGAGGAAGAACAACCGGATGTCCTTCAGAATCTGGCGCCCGCCCGGGAAGGTCTTGGACACACCGTCCATGTGGTAGATGTACTGGTAGGAAGCCATTCTCTGTCAGGTCCTCGTGTTTCGGTTCGCGTGTTTCGGTTCGCGTAAACCCCTTGGATCCAGGCATCCGCCGCCGCTCTCTTCGGCGCACCGCTGTCACTCGCGCGTTCTTTCCGGCGGCGCGGTTGTTTCTCTTCGGCGCTGGTAAGGGTGTAGACTTTCGGGGGCGGTTTGTAACCCATAGCCCCGCAGCGTGCAATCGGACAGGTCCTACCCTGTCCCAGACGCCCTCTGGAGATGGTTTAGATTCGATCAACTAAATTTTGATACAAAGGATCTCTAAAGGCCGGGCGTTTCCCGGCTAAAGAAAAACTTTGGCGGTAGAAAACGATCGATGACCTATTGGGAGCTGGAAGATGGCCCCTCCTCAGGGGGCGGTGGCATTCTGGAGCGCGTGCAGCGTTTGCGGGACCGCTTGCTGACGGCCCCCAGCCGGATCAGCTTGCAGATGGCGGCCCCGGCGGTCCGCCGCACCGCGACCAGTCTGGCGCTCAGCCTTCTACTGCTCTTGCCGGCAAGCGCCGGAAAGTTCGAGGGCGGCCTCGACGCCCTTCACAAAGGCTATTTCCGGGAGGCCGTGCGCGACTTCTCCGACGCCGTGACCGAGGGTCACCACCGCGCCAGCCTCTATCTGGGCCTCATGGCCTGGCATGGCGTCGGCATGAAGGCGGACCGCAACGCGGCGGTTCGCTATTTCTCCTTTTCCGCCGAACAGGGCGACCCCGTCGCCCAATACTATCTCGGCACCCTCTATCAGGATGATTTCGGGCTGCTGCAGCTCCAGCGTTCCGCACGCGCGGGCTTCGCCCCAGCGCAGGTGGACCTGGGGCTTCGCTATCATGCAGGCCAAGGGGTGGCGAAGGACTTCGAGCAGGCCGCCTACTGGTATGATCGCGCCGCCGACGCCGGTGAACCCCGCGCCTTCGACCGTTTGGCCGTGATGCACTACTACGGTCAGTGGTTCCCGCAGAACAACAACATCGCGACCTACAACGCCATCATCGCCGCGCGGCTGTTCGAGTCCGACAAGTTCAGGTCGATCCAACGAAAGAACCTCGCGGCCTTCACCAAGAACATGAAGCCCACAGACGCGGCGTTGATCCAGTTCTCCGCCGCCGAGCGTGCCAACGAACTGCTGCGGGAAAACCAGGCCGAAATCCGCGACATGCTCTACATGCGCGCCCTCCTGGGCAGCGACTTCTCCTACATGGCGACCAAGCAGCCCTCGCTGGTGGGCGGCATAGAGGCGACCAATCTGCTGTCCTTCCTGGAGCGCGGGATGGCCTACTACCTGACAGGCCGCTGCGACGACGCCCAGGCGGCCTTTGAGAAGGCCGACGAACGAAGAGAGGGCGAAGGACGCGCGCGGGCCTACCTCAACAGAATGGATCAGTGCCAGCGCGTGCCAAAGCCACAGGGAAATTGACCCCAAGTCTTTGACGGAATCAGGTATCCGATAAAAAAGGGGCGCCCCACGGCGCCCCTTTTCAGTCCCTGGCCACAGCCGCCGGGCGGGGGTGTCAGCCCGCCGACTGCTCCCCCTCGACATGAAGTGAGGCGAGCCGCACGGCCACCAGATGCAGGACGATGTCCCGCGCCTCTTCGAGACCAATGGTGCCGCTGTACTTGGGTTCGGCGCGCCCGTCGTAGATCCAGGAAAGATCGACCTGCCCCTCCTCGGTGACCTCCACCTTCAGATGGCAAGCCGCGTTGAGAAAGGAAACGATACAGCAGGCCCCCTCGCGCAGAGCGAGATCGGAGCGCTCGGAGAGCACAGCGCTGAGCTGGCCGTTGAGCGCCTCCTGCTGGGCCCACCGCCTTTCCTCGCGCTGGCGGCGCGTGGCCCGGCGATAGCGAAGCCCCTCGATCGCCTCATGCAGCATGGCATCAAAACAGGCGGCTTCCGCCCGGCTCTCGCCCCTGTTCGACGGAAACGCAATGATATTGTTCGTGTTCATGGCACCTTGCCCCTCTTTAACGCCTCGCGCCGGAGACAGGGTCGGAGCCGCGTTTCATGGGGCGTCTCTCTTACCAAGTCCGGCGGGAGGCCTCTTCTCCCACGCCCCAGAGCCTACCGGAAAAGGCTTAAGGATCGTTTGACCGGCGATTAACAGGAGGTGAAGCCTCACGCAGAGCGCAAGAGACCGGAAACCATTTCACCGATCGCCAGGGAGGAGGTGAGCCCCGGACTTTCAATCCCGAAGAGGTTGACCAGCCCTGGAATCCCGTGTTCGCGGGGACCGTCGATGCGGAAATCCGGCTGCGGTTCGCCCGGTCCGTGGATCTTCGGGCGGATGCCGCTATAGGCGGGACTGAGGCTGCCGTCGCGCAAACCCGGCCAATAGTGCCGGACGGCCTCATAGAAGACCTCCGCCCGGCGGGGGTCGAGATCGTAGTCATCGGGCCGCTCAATCCATTGCAGGTCGGGCCCGAAACGCGCCTGCCCGGCGAGGTCCAAGGTAATATGAACGCCGAGGACGCCGTCGGCCGGCATGGGATAGATCAGCCGCTTGAAGGGAGAGGCGCCTTGAAGCGTGAAGTAGTGGCCCCGCGCGAAATGCATGCGCGGCAGGCCCTCCTGCGGCAGCCCCTCGAAGGCCCGCGCGACATCCACCGCATAGAGACCGGCTGAGTTGACCAGCAGGTCGCAGCCCAGGCTGCTCGGGGCGGGCCCGCCGGTCTCGATGCGGAACCCGGCGCCGTCGCGCGCGATGCGCTCCACCGGCGCATGAAAGGCGATGAAGCCGCCAGCCGCCTCGATCTCGCCCTGGTAGGCCAGCATGAGGCCGTGGGAATCGACGATCCCGGTGGAGGGGGAGAGAAGCGCGCCGACCGAGTGCAGTTCCGGCTCCAGCGCTCTCGCTTCCTCGCTCGACAGCAGTCGCGTCTCCACGCCGTTGCGGCCCGCGTTCTCACCCAGGGCCTTGAGCGCCGGGAGCTGATCCTCATGCGTCGCCACGACGAGCTTCTCGCAACGCTTGTGGCCGACGCCGAAGCGCTCGCAGTAGCCATAGAGCGCCTCCTTGCCGGAGACGCAGACCCGCGCCTTCACACTGCCGTTGGGATAGTAGAGTCCCGCATGGATCACTTCGGAATTGCGCGAGGAGGTTTCCGAGCCGATCAGGCCCGCGCGCTCCAGCACCAGCACCTCACGCCCTTCCAGGGCCAAGGCCCGGGCAACGGCGAGCCCCACCACGCCCGCGCCGATCACGACAGCTTCAATTCTTTCCATGCCGTCCTTCTCCGGACCTCTTCCCCTCAGCCGATCCGGCCGTCACATCCGATCAAGCGGTATCTTCAGGTAACTGACGCCGTTGTCCTCCGGCGGCGGCAGGTCGCCCGCCCGCATGTTGACCTGGACCGACGGCAGCAGCAGGACGGGCATCTGCAATCCGGCATCCCTCTCTTCGCGCATCTTGACGAAGTCCCCCTCCTCGACGCCGTCGTGGATGTGGATGTTCTTCGCCCGCTGCTCGGCGACGGAGGTTTGCCACAGGAAATCACGCCCGCCCGGCGCGTAGTCGTGGCAGAGGAACATCCGCGTCTCCGGCGGCAGCGCCAGGATCTTCTTTATGGAACGGTAGAGTTGGCGTGCATCGCCGCCCGGAAAGTCGCAGCGCGCGGTCCCGTAGTCCGGCGCGAAGAGCGTGTCCCCCACGAAGGCCGCGTCGCCGATCACATAGGTGACGCAGGCCGGCGTATGGCCCGGCGTGTGGATCACCTTCGCGGTCAGCCCGCCGATCTGGAAACTGTCCCCGTCGGCGAAGAGCCGGTCGAACTGCCGCCCGTCCGTCGCGAAATCCGGTTCGACATTGAAAATCTCTTTGAAGACGGTCTGGACCTTGCCGACAGCATCCCCGATCCCGGTCACGCCGCCCAGACGCTGTTTCAGAAAGGGCGCCGCGGTCAGGTGGTCGGCATGCACATGCGTCTCGAGGATCCACTCGACGGTCAGCCCTTCACGCTCCACGAAGGCCACCAGCTCCTCCGCCGAGGCGAGAGAGCTTCGCCCCGACTTCGGATCGTAGTCCTTGACGGAATCGATGATCGCGGCGGCCTTCGCCGCAGGGTCCCACACGAGATGACAGGCCGTGAAGGTCGTCTCGTCGAAAAAGGTTCTGACTTCAGGATTCATGAAGGCTTGCCGTCTTTCTTTCCTCAAGTAGGCCCTGCTTCAACCTCTTCTAAGGCGTGCGGCAGGTGCGGATGCCAAAGAGGCTATAGGCCGGGCAGAAGCCGATCAACGCCGTTCCCAGCGGGATCAGGCCGAGCAGGCCCCAGTAGGTCTGGGGACCGACGAAGATCAGGGACAACAGGCCCAGGCCCAGCAGGACACGGAGCAGGCGGTCGATGCCGCCGACATTGCGGTTCATGGCAGAATCTCCTCATACATTCAAGAAACATGATGTTTCTTAGAGGAGCATGCAAGGCCCCCGCCGGACCGGCATTGATTCAGGTCAGTCCGGGATCCAGGTCAGTCCGGGATCCAGGTCACTCGGGGTGGGCGCTCAGGGCGCCGAGAACGGTCACCTCGCCCTCGGGTCCGATCTTGGCGACGATGGTCTCGCCCGACGCGGCGTACTGGCCGGTCAACGCCGAGATGTTCACTTGATGGGTCACCAAGACCAACGGCCAGGGACCCTCGTAGGCGCTAAGCCAGCTTCGGGTCTCCGCCGTCTGCTCGGCCCTGCCCGATCGCTGGTAGAAGGAGTTGAGCGGCGCCAGCGTCGTCACCTCGCCCAGGTCCAGAAGCGAGGCCGTGTCCTGACAGCGGCACCAGGCGCTGGAGTAGACAGCCGCCGTCTCAATGCCGTTCTCCCGGAAGTGCCTGCCGATCGCCTCAGCCTGCGCGCGGCCCTCGGCCGAAAGGTTCCGCTGGGTGCTGCAATCGCCCAGCGTGAAGTTGGCCGGGTCGCCGGTGCCCGGCGCGATGGCGTGACGCATCATGGCGAAGGCCTCGCCGCTTTTCAGCGCGCGCCAGAGTGCCGCCGTGTCGCCGTCCTGCGCCGAGGCAGCGGTCAGCGGCGTGACCAAGAGCAGGAAGGCGCAAAGCAGAATTCTAAGGGGGGCCGTCACGTCTCTCCTCCTCTGCCGGTTCTTAAACGTCAGCAGAAGAGCTAGGCCGCCGCGCGGAGAGGTCCAGGCCTGCCGCCGGTCAGCCCTTTGGCCGCAGAGCCGCGATCAGCGCGCCTGCATCCTGATCGCCCAGTCCGAGGTCAAGGCCCTTTTTGAAGAGCGCCTCGAAGAAACGCGGCACCTCCTGCGAATAGCCGTGGTCCTCGGCGATCTCGAGCATGGGCTTCATGGTGGCCGCCCAGGTGGAGAGGTGCGCGCCGGTGTCGGCGAGCGTGCCGTCGGCGATCTTGCGCACGCCCTCGGCAGCCGCGCCCACGTCCGTCGGCGTGATGTCATCGACCAGCTTGGCGAACTGCTTCAGATCGACGCCCGCCGCCTCGCAGATCGCAGCGCCGTTGACGATCCCGACGATGGCGCCGACCGCCGCGCAGATGATGGCCGAGTCGAGCGCCGCTGCGCGGACCGCGTCCGGCCCCAGGTATTCTGTCTGGGGCGCAAGCTCCAGCAACAGGGGTTTGGCGCGCTCGTAGCCTGCCTCCGCGCCCGCGACGATGAAGCTCGAATGCGGCTCGCCGATGTCTTCGGGATAGACCATGATTCCGCCGTCCAGGTAGGCGGCCCCGGCCGCGCTGACCCATTCCTCAGCGTCCTTGGCCAGGCGCGGCGATCCGCTCGAAAGCTGGACGAGGACCTTTCCTTGAAGCGCCGCCCTGCCCTCCGCATCACGCAGTATCGCGTCCGTCGCGGGATAGTCGGAGACACAGACGACGGTCACCGGACTGGCCGCGACCGCCTCCGCGGCCTTCTCGAAAGCCACGGCTCCCTCCCCGGCAAGCGCCTCGACCGCCTCCGGCGAGCGGTTCCAGACCGCGACCTCATAGCCGCGCTTCAGCATCACCGACGCAAAGGCCCGGCCCATCTGCCCCAGGCCCAGAAAGGTTATATCCGCCATCTTCTTCCTCCCGCACAGCCAAACATCGGGGCGAACGCCAAAGTCCAGCCCGTCAAGTCAAGGCACTCTAGTTGGAAGACGGCTTGAAAGAAATGGTGCCCAGGGGCGGATTTGAACCACCGACACCGCGATTTTCAGTCGCGTGCTCTACCAACTGAGCTACCTGGGCACTGGGGTTCCGTGGGCCTTTGCGGCGCGCCACGGGTTGGTACGAGACAGGGCTTATAGGAAAGATGCGGGGCGCTGTCCAGTCCCGTCTTCAGGGGTTTTCAGGTCCCGCTAACGCGCGGGCAGTTCCAGGACCGCCTGAAGCTCTTCGCCCCCGCGTTCAAGGGTCAGGGGCAGGCTGGCGGCGGGCCCGTAGAGGATCGTGACGGCGCGCAGGTCGTCCGGGCTCCTCAAGGGCCGCCCAAGCTCTCCCTCGCCGGCGTAGAGCAGCCGGTCGCCGGGCAGGATCCCGGCGGCCTCCGCCGCGCCGCCCGGCAGCAACCCGGCAACCTCAAGGCCCCCCGCCTTGCTCGGCAGCGCTCTCAGACCCGCACTGACCGCGCGCAGCGCGCCCTCCGCGAGCAGGTCCGCGGCGACCCTTTCCAGCAAGGGCGCCGAGACCGCGAAATTGACCCCGATGTTGGCGTCGGACTGCTTGGTGAAGATCGCCGACAGCAGCCCCACGACCCGGCCTTCCGCGTCCAGCAGCGGCCCGCCGGAAGCGCCGGGATTGACGGCGGCGTCGGTCTGGATGAAATCCTCCAGCGGATTGAAGCCGATCCCGCTGCGCTTGGTCGCGGAGACCACGCCGCAGGTCACCGAGAGGTCCAGCCCGAAGGCGTTGCCCAAGGCGCAGACCGGCTCGCCCAACCCCGGATAGCCCTGGCGCAGCACCAGGGGCGTCAGGTCGGCCTCGACCCGCAACAGGGCGATGTCGCTGGCCGCGTCGCCGGCGATCAGGCGGGCGGGCAGGATGCGCCCGTCGTTGAGGCGGACCTCGATGGCTTTTGCGACCCCCACAACGTGCCAGGCGGTGGCGATCACGCCGCCCTCGGCGTAGACGAACCCCGTCCCCTCGGGTTCCTCCAGGGCCTGGGCGCGCGCCTCCGCGGGCCAGTCGGGCAGGACCGAGACCACGGATTCGAGCAGGCCCGGGTCCAAGGCCGGGGCCGGCCGCGCCATGGCCACAGTGAAAAGCAGGGCAAGCGGAAGCAGAGCGCCGCCAAGGGCGGAGGCTCTCACTCCTCCGACTCCCCGCGCTGCGCCTCGCGCGCCAACTCCTCGGCGAGCTCCTCTGGATCGACCGGCTCGTTGCTTGGCAGCGCATAGGCGCCGGTGAACCAGCGGCCAAGGTCGATGTCCGCGCAGCGCGCCGAGCAGAAGGGACGGTAGCGGGTCACGCTGGGCCGCTTGCAAACCGGGCAGCCGCTCTTGCTCTTCTTCGCCTGGGGCAGGGAAACGATACGCTTCTCTTCGTCCGACATGACGCTTACTCTATCACAAGCTCAAAGCCACGATCACCACCCGGCAAAGCGCCCGCCTCCCGCCGCTCCAAGGGCGCACCGAGGCGCTGTTCGACCGCGGCAAGCGCTTCCGCCGCCTCGCCCTCCAAGGCGCGCAGGACCTCGGGCGCGGCCTCCAGACGGACGCGCTTACCCGGATTTCCGAGACCCGCCGCGAGGGCCGCGCGCAGCGCCGTGAAAGCCTGCGTCCCGGCACTGGGCCGCCAAGCCTGCCCCGGCTCGCAGAGGCGCTCATGGAGCGCCGGGCGCAAGCGCTGGCGGGTCATCATCAGAACGCCATTGCCGCCCAGGCGCTGCAGTTCTGAGGCCGCGGGATCGCCCGCCAAGGCCGCCTCGAAGGCCCCCCGCAGTTCCTTGCGGGGCTCGGGCCCCTCTGGATCCAGGAAGTCGATCACGATCAGGCCCGAAAGCTGTCGCAGGCGGAGCTGGCGGGCGATCTCCCGCGCGGCTTCCAGGTTCACGGCGCGCGCGCTGGCGGCCTTGCCTCGATCCACGTCCACGGCGACCAGCGCGCGGGTCGTCTCGATCCACAGGCGCCCGCCGCCCGGCAGCGGCACTTCCGGCTGCAGGAGGGCCTCCACCTCGGGCTCCAGGCCCTCGGCCTCGAACAACGGGACCAGGCCGCTGTAGAGCTTCAGCCGGTCGGCCAGCGCCGCTTGCCCTTCGCCCAGCAGCCGCTGGAGACGGCGCAGCAGCGCCGGATCGTCGAGCAGGATTTCCTCCGGCGCCTCCCCCTCCTTCAGCGCCAAGACCGGATCGTCGGCGCGCAGCAGCAGGCAGGGCGCGCCCTGGCGTTCCAGTCCCGGCGGCATCTGGCCCCTGAAGAGGGAGAGCTTCGGTCCCTTCCCCTCGCTGGCTGCGCGGCGCACCTGAAGCGGCAGCAGGTCGCCCTCGGAGAGCGACTTGGGCGCTTCGTCCAGCGGCAGGAAGCCGTCCTGTCCCAGGCCGATGTCGCAGAAGGCGGCCTTCTGAGAGCGGTCCAGGCGCTTGATGCGGCCCATGTGCAGGTCGCCCGCTTCCCCACCACCGCGCCCGCGCTCGACGCGCAGTTCGGCCAGCCGCCCATCGACGAGGCGCGCCAAGCGCAGCTCGCCGGGAAGGCTGGAGATCAAGACGCGGTTCATCGTTGGTAGCCGAGGCCCCTGAGCAGCGCCAGGGTTTCGGTCAGCGCCAGCCCGACCACGTTGGGATAGGACCCGTTGATCCAGGGAATGAAGGCGGCGGCGGCGCCCTGAATGGCGTAGCCGCCCGCCTTGCCCCGCCACTCGCCGGAATCCAGATAGCCCTGGATATCCTGGGCGGAGAGCTGCTTGAAGGCGACGCGGGTGGTCACCAGTCGCTGCACGCGCCGCCCATCCGGACCTTGCAGGCAGATCGCGCCCAGCACCCGGTGACGGCGGCCGGAGAGGGCTTCCAGACAACGCTTTGCCTCGTCGGGCGTTTCGGCTTTCGGCAGGATGCGGCGGCCAAGCGCCACTACCGTGTCGGCGGCCAGCACGAATCCGCTGGGATTTGCCCCGGCCACGGCGTCCAGCTTGGCCCAGGCGACGCGGCGGGCGTAGACATGAGGCAGTTCGTGCTTGTGCACGGACTCGTCCACATCCGCCGGGATCACCCGGTCGGGTTCGATGTCGATTTGTCTGAGCAGTTCGAGACGCCGGGGCGAAGCGGAGGCCAGGATCAAGGGCGCCCCTTCAGCCGGGTCCGCGGCGTTTTCGGCGGCTTTCGCGGTCGCCATGCCGACGGCCCTTTCCAGGTCTTACTTGAAGCGGAAGGTGATCCGGCCCTTGGTCAGATCGTAAGGGGTCATCTCCACGTTGACGCGGTCGCCCGCCAGGACGCGGATGCGGTGCTTGCGCATCTTGCCGGCGGTGTGCGCCAGCACTTCGTGGTCGTTGTCCAGTTTGACGCGGAACATCGCGTTCGGGAGCAGTTCGACAACCGTCCCCTGGAACTCAATCAGGTCTTCTTTCGCCATCTAATCCTCATGGATCGTCAAAAACAGGCGCCGGAGCTCTGCCCAGCGCGATTGGCCGGGACTATAACTGAAGGCCGCTGAGGGCACAAATGCTGGTTTTCAGGGCCATAGCCCCCGTCACACCTGGGGTTTCAGGTCGGGAGGGAAGCGTTCCTTGATGCGCTTCATCAGTTGATCGCGCACCTGACGGTAGGCGTCCATCCGCTGCTCGCGGCTGCCTTCCACGATGGAAGGGTCGAGCGTGTTCCAGAACTCCACGTCGCAGGCCATGGTGCGGGTCTGCTCCACCGCGCGGTGCTGGGCCTCCGGCGAAAGCGAGATGATGAGGTCGAAGGAGTCGTCCTCCAGCTCGTCGAAGGTCTTGGACTTGTGGCGCGACATGTCGATGCCGATCTCGTCCATCACGGCGACCACGAAGGGGTCGATCTCCCCCTCCCTTACCCCGGCGGAGTCGACGTAGATGCGGTGCCCCATCAGGTGCTTCAACAAGCCCTCGGCCATGGCGGAGCGGATCGAGTTCTTGGTGCAGGAGAAGAGGACGGCGCTGGGGTAGCGGCTCATGGCGCGCTAGCCCCTGATGTGCAGGACGCAGAGCAGCGTGAAGAGCCGCCGGGAGGTATCGAAATCCAGCGTGACCTTGCCCTCCAGGCGGTCGCGCAACATGTCGGAGCCCTCGTTGTGGAGACCCCTGCGGCCCATGTCGATGGCCTCGATGCGCGAGGGGCTGGCGGTCTTGATCGCCTCGAAATAGGTCTCGCAGACCGAGAAGTAGTCCTTCACCACGCGGCGGAAGGGCTTCACCGACAGCGCCACCGTCTCCAGCGGCGTCTCCGCTTCGTCGGAGATGTCGAAAATCAGGCGGTCTTCCTCCAGCCGCAGCACCACGCAGTAGGGACCCTCCGGCCCCTGAGCCAGCGCAAAGGAGTTGTCCTCCAGAAGATCGAAGATGGCGACCGCGCGCTCGTGCTCCACATCCGGGTTGCGGCGCACGACCGACTTCTCATCGAGCCGGATGGATTTGATCTTGTTGCGCGTCTCCTCGCCCATGGGGGAGAGACTAGCCTTTGGCGTCCGGCCCCGCCAGACGGATGGCGACCGAGAGCGCATGGGCGTCCAGGCCCTCGGCCTGCGCCAGCGTCACCGCCGATCCGCCGACAGCGGCCAGGCCTTCGGGCGTGAAACCGACCAGCGAACTGCGCTTCATGAAATCCAGGACCGAGAGGCCGCTGGAAAAGCGCGCAGTCCGCGAGGTGGGCAGCACGTGGTTCGGTCCCGCCAGATAGTCGCCGATGGCCTCCGGCGTGTGGCGGCCCATGAAGATCGCTCCGGCATGGCGCACGGACGCGGCCATGGCCTCGGGCTCTTCCACCGCGAGTTCCAGGTGCTCCGGCGCGATGCGGTCGACCAGCGCAGGCGCTTCGGCCTCGAGCTTTTCGACCAGGATGACCGCGCCGTAGTCACGCCAGCTGGCCGCCGCGATCTCGCTGCGCGGCAGACTTTGGAGGTGACGGTCGATGGCGCGCTCCACCTCTCCGGCGAACCCGGCGTCGTCCGTGATCAGGACAGCCTGCGCGTTGGCGTCGTGCTCGGCCTGGCTCAGCAGGTCGGCGGCGATCCAGGCGGGATCGTTGGCGGCGTCGGCCACCACCAGGATCTCCGAGGGCCCGGCGATGGAGTCGATTCCGACCTGGCCGAAGACCCGGCGCTTGGCGGCGGCCACGAAGGCGTTGCCGGGTCCGACGATCTTGTCGACCGGCGCGATGCTGGCGGTGCCGTAGGCGAGCGCCGCCACCGCCTGGGCGCCGCCGATGCGGTAGGCTTCCGTCACCCCGGCGAGCTTGGCCGCCAGCAGCACCAGCGGGTTCAGCACCCCATCGGGCGTCGGCACCACCATGACGCGGCGCTCCACGCCGGCCACCCGGGCCGGGATCGCGTTCATCAGGACGGAGGAGGGATAGGCCGCCGTGCCGCCGGGCACGTAGAGGCCCGCGGCGTCCACCGCCGTCCAGCGGTAGCCCAGCAGGTTGCCCTCGGCATCCCGGTAGCTGAGGTCTTCTGGCTTCTGGCGTTCGTGGAAGTCGGCAATGCGCGCGGCCGCGACCTCCAGGGCCCTCAGGGTCTCCGCCGGGACCTGCTCCGCCGCCGCCTCGAAGGCGCTCTCGGGGATCCGCAGGTCCTCGGCCTGCAAGGCGATACGGTCGAAGCGCTCGGTCAGCTCGACCAGCGCGGCGTCGCCTTCATCGCGCACCCGCTGGATGATCTGCGCGACGACGCGGTCGACATCGGCGTCCTGATCGCGCTTCAGGTTCAAGAAGCCGTCGAAGGCGGCCGCGAAACCGGCCTCGGCGTTGTTCAGCTTAAGCGGCATCGACGGCCTCCCGGAAACGCTCGATCCAGCCGCCGACCTGTTCGGGACGGGTCTTCAGCGCCTCCCGGTTGACGATCAGGCGAGAGGAGATGTCGGCGATGTGTTCGACCTCCACCAGATCGTTGGCCTTCAGGGTCGAGCCGGTCGAGACCAGATCGACGATGCGCCGGCAGAGCCCCAGGCTCGGGGCCAGCTCCATGGCGCCGGACAGCTTGATCACCTCGGCCTGGACGCCGCGCGCGGCGAAGTGCCGCTTGGTGACCTCCGGGTACTTGGTCGCGATGCGCACATGGCTCCAGCGCGACGGGTCGTCGGTATCGGCGAGCGCCTTGGGCTCGGCCACGGAGAGGCGGCAGTGGCCCAGGTCCAGGTCGACCGGCGCATAGATCTCCGGATAGTCGAACTCCATCAGCACGTCGGAGCCTGCGACGCCCAGCTGCGCGCCGCCAAAGGCGACGAAGGTCGCAACGTCGAAGGAGCGCACGCGCACGATCTCGACCTCCGGCAGGTTGGTCGAAAAGCGAAGCTGGCGCGCATGCTCGTCGTGGAAGGCGGACTCCGGCTCAATGCCGGCCCGCGTCATCACGGGCAGCAGTTCTTTCAGGATCCGGCCTTTCGGCACGGCGATGACCAAGCCTTCCTTGGTGGCCATGGGCTTTCCTCTTGTTACTGCCTAGCGGCGTCAGTCTTCTTCCTCGACCGGGTGGTCCGGGCGGCGGGTGGTGGGCCAGGGCTCGCCCAGGTCTTCCAAGTGGCCGCTGATCCGCGTGGTGACAAGTTCGATCTCGGCCTCGTCGGCGAAGCGCAGCAGCAGGCGCTCGCCCTTCTGCTCGATCGCCAGCAATTCCAGGATGCCCCCGCGGTCCTCCAGGTCGAGGTTGCGGAAGCGCGCGACGCTGACGTTGTCGAAGGTCAGGCCACAGTTGACCCGTTCATAGACCGTGCCGGGACCGACCTCAGCGAAGGAGGCGTCCTCCTGGCTCTCCTCGTCCTCTTCGTCCTCGTCGAAGGTGATGGCCTCGGGCGCGCGCTCCCAGCAGAAGCGGTTGAGGACCATGACGAAGCGTCGTTCCTTCTGAAGGAAGGTCATGTCCTGCACGGGAAGCAGGGCGTCCTGCAACAGCGAGGAAAGCACCGTCAGGTCGTCCGCGTCCTTGACGCGCAGCTTCAGCGGCTTGAACGGCTTGCCCTCCATGATCCCTCTTCACGTCCTCTGTTGTCGCCAGCCCGGTCTGGTCGCCTGCCAGGCAGATATTATCTCTGCTCCGGCACCCTGCGGATCGAAGCGCCGCAGGCCGCGAGCTTCTCTTCAATACGTTCGTAACCCCGGTCCAGATGGTAGACCCGGTTCACCTGCGTCGTGCCCTCCGCCGCCAGACCGGCCAGCACCAGCGAGACGGAGGCCCGCAGATCGGTCGCCATGACCGGCGCGCCCTTGAGCGCGGCGCGGCCGCGCACCAGGGCGGAGCCGCCGTGAACGGTAATGTGCGCGCCCATGCGCATCAACTCCGGCACGTGCATGAAGCGGTTCTCGAAGATCGTCTCGGTGATCATCGAGGCCCCCTCCGCCGTGGTCATCAGGGCCATGAACTGCGCCTGAAGGTCGGTCGGGAAGCCGGGAAAGGGCTCCGTCATGGCGTCCGCCCCGACCAGGCGGCCGTTGGCCGGGCGCGCGCGCAGCCCCTCGTTGGTCGCCTCGATCTTCATGCCGGCGTCGGCCAGGACGTCGATCACGGAGTGCAGGTGTTCGGCCTCCGCCCCGAGCAGCGTCAGGTCGCCGCCGGTAATGCCCGCAGCCATCAGGAAGGTGCCCGCCTCGATCCGGTCGGGCACCACCCGGTGGGTGGCGGCGCCCAGGCGCGGCACGCCGGTGATGGTCATCTCCGGCTGGCCGATGCCCTCGATCTTGGCGCCCATGGCGACGAGGCAGCGCGCCAGATCGACGATCTCCGGCTCGCAGGCCGCCCCCGCCAGGCGCGTCGTGCCCTCGGCCAGGGAGGCCGCCATCAGCATGTTCTCCGTGGCCCCGACCGAGACCTTGGGAAAGACGTACTCGCCGCCCTTCAGCCCCTTGGGCGCGCGCGCCTTGATGTAGCCCTCCTCCAGCTCGATCTCGGCGCCCAGCGCCTCCATGCCGCGCAGGTGCAGATCGACCGGGCGCGTGCCGATGGCGCAGCCGCCGGGCAGGGAGACCTCGGCATGGCCGCAGCGCGCCAGCAGCGGGCCCAGCACCAGCACGGAGGCGCGCATCTTGCGGACCAGATCGTAGGAGGCCTTGGTCGAGGTGATCTCGGCGGCCTGGAGCTTGAGGGCGCGGCGGCCCTTGTCCTCGCCGATTTCCTCGATGGCGGCGCCGTGCGCCTCCAGCAGGTTGGAGAGCGTCTGGATATCGGCGAGACGCGGCACGCCCGACAGCGTGAGCGGCTCGTCGGTCAGCAGGCAGGCGGTCATGAGCGGCAGGGCCGCGTTCTTCGCGCCGCTGACGGCGATCTCTCCGACCAGCGGCCGGCCGCCTTGAATCTCGATGCTATCCATCAGGTCCCAATTTCCAAGCGTTAGAGCTTCGGAAGCGTCACGCCGCGCTGGCCCATGTACTTGCCCGCGCGGTCTTTGTAGGAGGTCTCGCAGGGCTCGTTGCCCTTCAAGAACAGGAACTGGCAGGCGCCCTCGTTGGCGTAGATTTTCGCGGGCAGCGGCGTGGTGTTGGAGAACTCCAGCGTGACGTGGCCTTCCCACTCCGGCTCCAGCGGCGTCACGTTGACGATGATCCCGCAGCGGGCGTAGGTGGACTTGCCAAGGCAGATCACCAGCACGTCGCGCGGAATGCGGAAGTACTCCACCGTGCGCGCCAGCGCGAAGGAGTTCGGCGGGATGATGCAGACGTCGGCGTCGCGCTCGACGAAGGAGCTGTCCGAGAAGTTCTTCGGATCGACCACCGCGTTGTCGACGTTGGTGAAGATGCGGAACTCGCCCGCGACCCGCGCGTCGTAGCCGTAGGAGGAAAGGCCATAGGAGATCGTGCCTTCGCGCTTCTGGCTCTCCACGAAGGGCTCGATCATACCCTGCTTCTGGGCCATTTCCCGGATCCAGATATCGGACAGGATGGACATGGGGCTGGCGGCCTTTTCTTGCTGCTGAGACTCCGTCGGGGTCGCCGGAGTCTCCGGGCCCTCGGGGTTTCTACTCGAAATGCCTGGGGGCCCTCAAGGCCCAGCGGCTCTTTTGCCGGGCAAAGCGGGCCGGATTGGGGTGGCTTCGCGGCGATTCGCGGCGATTCGATGAACCTTGCCGATCAGGACTTGCGCGCGCGGGCCTGCTGCTTGCGGCGCTTCAGGTTGTCGCGCAGGGCGGCGGCGAGACGCGCCTCGCGCTCGGCTTGCGCCTCCTTCTTCAGGGCGGAAGTCTTTTCGGGTTCTTCGGTCTTTGCGTCCGTCTTGCTCATGGCCCCCTTATTGCGCGCGAGCGCGCAGCCGCGTCAAGGGGCCGTTGAGGGCCTAGTGGAAGGCAAGCGCTTCCACCAGCGACACCAGGACAAGGGTGGGCTGAACCACCAGACATTGGGCCGGGTCGATCTCGTGCCCCACCGACCGCGTCACCATGGGCACGAGTATGAAAAGGGTGGCGAGGATGGCGAGACCATCACCGTTATAGGTGCGGAACGGCGTCGCCAGGGAATCGGGCAGCAAGGAGCTCACGATGTGACCG
>JARRJC010000015.1 GCA_037379885.1 Limibacillus sp. | reverse complement strand
ACTTTGCTGGGGTTCAATCGTCCCCGGCAGCTTCCTGTTCGGCCTCGCGCTGCGCTGCTTCGATCAAAGCGTCGGTCAGCAGCAGCTTGGCCTTTCTCATGCCGGAGAAGGGCAAGCGCTGCACGCCCTCCTCGGTCTCGATCACGATCTCAAGGCCCTCGACGCCCAGCAGCCTGCCCGAAAAGCGGCGCTGGCCCCCGACGGCCTGTTCCATTTCGACCCGCGCGTCGAACCCTGCGAAGCGCGCGAAATCGCTGAGGCGAGTCAGCGGACGGTCGATGCCCGGCGAGGAGACCTCCAGCGTGTAGCCGCCGGAGATCGGGTCTTCCACGTCCAGGATCGCGCTGGCCGCGCGGCTGACGCTGGCGCAATCCTCCACGTCGATCGGCTTGCCGTCCTTGCGGTCGAGCATGATCTGCAGAACCTGACGGCGTCCGCCGCTCAGGAGGATACGGACGATGTCGTAGCCCATGTCCTCCAGCGCCGGGCGGATCAGCGCCTCGACCTTGGCGCCAAGACCTTCGCTGGTCTTGGGTGGCGGTTCCGCCGCGTTCAGGCTTTCGTCAGCGTCGTTCACGCCGCTCGCCTTCTCCAAACTCACTGCCCTCACGGCCCGCGAACCTGCGGACCCGGGGTCCAGAAAATAAAAAAGTGGGCCGCTGGCCCACCATCTTTTTGAGGCTTCATGACCGCTAAGATCATCAAGCCCTATGGCTCTTTGCGGAAAATAGTCCGCAAGACAAAGAAACTCAAGCCTTTTCTCTGGCCGCCGCGCGCCGCGAAAGCCGCAGATAGACGGGCTTGCGGCCCGCCTTCAGCGCCTTCTTCTCGTAGCGCGTGGCGGGCCAGTCGGCGCTGCGCTGCCGCCAGTCGTCGGGCCCGGCCGCCGTCCAGTCGAACCAGGGGTGGTCGGTGACGCGCTCCAGGATCCACTCGCGGTAGGAAGGGTCGTCGGTTGCGATCCGCAATTCCGCCCCCGGCTTCATCAGCTGCGCCAGACGGTCCAGCACCGGGCGCGCGACGATGCGCCGCTTGTGGTGCCGGGTTTTCGGCCAGGGGTCGGGAAACAGGATGAAGACGCGGTCCAGACAGCCCGCCGGCAGGGCGGCCAGCAGGTCGAGGGCGTCTCCTTCATGGACCCGGACGTTCCGGGCGCCGGAATCCTCAAGCTGCTTCATGAGGCTGGCGACGCCGTTTATGTAGAACTCCGCGCCGATGATGCCGACCTCGGGGTTCTGCTGCGCCTGCCAGGCGAGGTGCTCGCCGCCGCCAAAACCGATCTCCAGCCACAGGGCGTCGGCTTGCTCTCCAAACAGGGCTTTCGGATCGGCTGGAAGGCGCCCAAGGTCCAGTTCCAGTTCCGGCAGGAGCCGCTCCAGCGCGGCGCGTTGAGCGGGACGCAAGGGCCGCCCTTTCCGCCTGCCATAGAGCGGCTTGCGCGCCACCTCCGGTTTTTGAGCAGGGAGCGATGCCATGCCGTGGACCGTCGAAGGTTTCTAGAGGTTGAAGGCGCTCTTCAGATCATCGACCAGATCGGTGCGCTCCCAGGAAAAGCCACCGTCCGGGTCCGGCGAGCGGCCAAAGTGGCCGTAAGCCGAAGTGCGGGCGTAGATCGGCTTGTTGAGGCCCAGGTGCTCGCGGATGCCGCGCGGGCGCAGATCGACCAATTCGCGCAGCACCCCGGCCAACTTGTCCTCGTCCACCTGATTGGTGCCGTTGGTCTCGACGTAGACGCTGAGCGGCTCTGAGACGCCGATGGCGTAGGAGACCTGGAGCGTGCAGCGCTCGGCCAGGCCGGCCGCCACCACGTTCTTCGCCAGGTAGCGGCAGACATAGGCCGCCGAACGGTCGACCTTGGTCGGGTCCTTGCCGGAAAAGGCGCCGCCGCCGTGCGGGGAGGCGCCGCCATAGGTGTCCACGATGATCTTGCGCCCGGTCAGGCCGCAGTCGCTGTCCGGACCGCCGATCACGAAGCGGCCGGTCGGGTTCACATAGAAGTCCTCCTCGGCGCACATCCAGCCCTCGGGCAGGACGTTGACGACATGCGGGCGGACGAGTTCGCGCACCGCCTCCTGATCGACATGCTCCAGGTGCTGGGTGGAGACCACGATCTTGGTGGCGCGGACCGGCTTGCCGTCCTGGTATTCCAGAGAGACCTGACTTTTGGAATCGGGCCCCAGTTCCGGCGCGGCGCCGGAGTGGCGCGCCTCGGCGAGCGACTTGAGGATGTTGTGCGAGAAGTGGATCGGCGCCGGCATCAAGGCGTCGGTCTCCCTGCAAGCGTAGCCGAACATGATGCCCTGGTCGCCAGCGCCCTCGTCCTTGTTGCCCAGCGCGTCGACGCCCATGGCGATGTCGCTGGATTGCTCGTGGACATAGTTTTGCACTTCCGCGTGCTTCCAATGGAATCCGTCCTGCTCGTAACCGATGTCGCGCACGGCGCGGCGCGCCACCTCCTCCATCAGTTCAGGCGTGATTTCCGATGGTCCGCGGGTCTCGCCCGCCAGAACGATGCGGTTGGTCGTGCAGAGGGTTTCCACCGCGACCCGCGCCTCGGGCTCATGCGAGAGAAAGAGATCGACGATCGCGTCCGACACGCGGTCGCTCACCTTGTCCGGATGACCCTCCGAGACGGATTCACTGGTAAAGTGGAAATTGCCGTTACGCACCTTCAGACCTTTCGAAAATAGCCCCCAATGGATAGTCGTCGCGGGAAAGCCGCGCGGCGGCGCGGCAAGGCGCCCAGGCCCCCGGCAAGCGGCATCCTGTGGTTTCGCTTGCGGCTGGTCAAGACTGGGAAGCGGCTTTTCAGCCTTTGTTGCGCTCGGCCATGGCCTTGGCGAGATCGATCAGGGATTTCCGCAGCTCAAGGTCATCGATGCGCTGGTAGGCGCCGAGCAACTCTCCCGCCTCCTTCGTCTGGGTCCGGTCGGGTTCGTAGCGCGCGCCTTCCTCATGCCAGCCGGAGACCATCTGGCCCGGTGAGGCGGCGGCCACGTCATCCGGCATCTCCGCGAAGAAGAAGTTCATGTCGACCCCCAGCACGCGCGACAGGTCATAGAGCCGGCTGGCGCTGATGCGGTTGGCGCCACGCTCGTACTTCTGCACCTGCTGGAAGGAGACGCCGAGCGCTTCGGCAAGACGCTCCTGAGAGATGCCCAGTTCGGTCCGGCGGAGGAAAACGCGGTTACCCACATGCACATCGACCGGATTGAACGCGCCCGGACCGGAACCGCGCCGTGTCCGTTTCGGCATTTCAACCGGTGGTTCCGGCACATCCTCGAAAAGGGACTCGACGGTCGTCTTCAAAAGGGCGGCCAGCTTGGCGCGCGTCTCCGCGTCCGGCGACGCGCGACCGCTTTCAAAGCGGCGCAAATCGCGGAGCGTCATGCCGATGGCATCCGCAGCTTCCCGTTGAGTAATTCCTAGGGACCGCCTCAGATCCCAAAGACGTTGCGCCATGCCCCCATAGGGCGCCGTCAGGCGCCGCGCAACCGCAGAACGAGCCATTTTCTCCTCGCTTCTTCTTCTTGGCGGCGTCACCGGGGTGGCGCCCACTGCGTCCAAAGCTGGCGGAGAATATCATGATATGCAACCAATAAAAGGTCTTATTCACCCCTTAGCGCGGCCAAAAATAGAAAGGGTCGCCTTATGAGCGACCCTTTAGATCTTGAAGCAAAGATTGGTGGCAAGAGCTAGAGATTGTCCTCGCCCTTGGCCAGCGCCTTCGTCATGTCGAAGAGGCGGCGGCGCAGCTGGGGGTCACTGATTTTGTAGTAGGCGCGGACCAACTCAAGCGTTTCGCGGCGGGCCATGGGATCCTTTTCATAGGGCTCCGGCTCGTGTTCTTCGTCGCGCGCCAGAAGCTGGCTGGGGGACTTGAGGGCCGTGTCTTCGCTCATTTCCTCGAAGAAGTAACCAATCGGAACATCGAGAACGCGCGCGATGTCGAAGAGGCGGCTGGCGCCGATGCGGTTCGCGCCGCGCTCGTACTTCTGCACCTGCTGGAAGGTCAGACCGATCGCCTCACCCAGCTTCTCTTGGCTCAGACCGAGGAGCGTGCGGCGAAGACGCAGCCGCTGGCCGACATGCATGTCGATGGGATTCGGGCCGCCCGGCCCGATCGCCTTGCCGCGGCGGACAGGCTTCGTTGTGGTTGCTTGGGGCATGATCTCTGTTCTCCAGAACTTCGTTGGGGGCCTTGGGTCAGTCGTATGACCGGCTGTTATCGCTGGTGTGGTTATAAAATTTACTTTTTTTCTCATTAGTGAGAAAAGCATTAATTCGTGTTTGATGAAGAAAATCAACTTTTAGATGATCTTGACTGGAGGTGCTACCTGCTTCGAGTGGCAAAAAATGCCCCTAGAGCCGTAAAGAGCAACAGGCCCAGACTCCAAAGCTGCAAGCGCGCGAAGGGGGGCGGTGCGGATGCGGGCCTCGGCAAGTCGGCGTCCAAGACGCCCGACGTCGATAGCGGCAGGGACTTTCTGACCCGGCCATAGGCGTCTATGACGGCGGAGATGCCGCCGTTTGCGGCGCGCACGACCGGCAAGCCCTCCTCAACCGCGCGTAGCCGCGCGGCGACAAGATGCTGATAGGGGCCGCTGGAAACACCGAACCAGTTGTCGTTGGTCAGATTGAGCAGCCACTGAGGTCGCGGCCCCTCGGCCGGAACCACCGCGGTAGGAAAGATGATCTCGTAGCAGATCAGGGGGGACAGCGGGGGCAGGCCTTCCAGGTCCAAGGTCACCGGCCCGCCGCCGCGGGAAAAGTCTGCCCGGCCCGCCACCAGCTTCGACCAGCCGATCAGCCCCTTGAGCGGCACATACTCTCCGAAGGGCACCAGATGCGACTTGTCATAGGTCGCCGCCACCCGCCCGCCGGGCGCGATGGCGAAGAGGCTGTTCCAGTAGCGGTCGGAACTGCTTTCGCCACGCGGCGCGCCGGCGATCAGCAGTCCGCCCGCCGGGGCGGCGCGCCCCAAATCGCCCAGAAGACCCTGTGAGCGGTCCAGCAGAAAGGGGATGGCGGTTTCCGACCAGATCACGTGGGTCGGCGCGCGCCCGGACTTCGAGGGCGGCGCCACGCTCATTTGAAGCTGGCGGCGAACGTGTTCCAGGCGAAGGTCGCGTTGCCACTTGTCCACCTGCGCGATGTTGGGCTGCACGATGCGCAGGCGCACCCCTTCGACCCTGTCCTCCGACAAGGGCGCGGCGCCCTCTAGGCGGAAAATGCCGAACCCGGCGGCTGAGAGCAAAAGCAGAAGGGATAGAGGCGCCAACAGCCTTTCCCGTCCCGCGAGCGGCACGCCGCGATAGATGGCCGGGGCGCCCGCCGCCAGCAGCGTGATGAACCCAAGCCCCCAAACGCCCAACAGCGCCGCCGGTTGCAGCATGGTATCTGAGAAGGCCCAGACGCTGCCGATCAGATTCCAGGGGAAACCGGTGAAGATCCAGCCGCGCACCAGTTCCGCCAGAATCCAGGCTCCGGCCAAGGCGACCACCCTGGCGGCGCCCTGCCAAAGCCACCGGCGCGCGGCCCAGAGGGTCAGGGCATGAAAGAAGGCCAGGAGGGCCGAAAGGCCGGCCACGGCGAAGGGGGCCACGGCCCCGAAGCGCTCGGCCTCCACGAAGAAGGCCTCGGCCACCCAATAGAGCCCGGCCAGGAAAAACCCGAACGCGAAGAACCAGGAGATCAGGAAGGGCCGCCACGCCCTGCCGGCCGCATCCAGCAACCAGACCAGTCCGGTAAAGGCAGCAACCACCAGCGGCAGGGCGTAGTAGGGCGGCAGCGCCGCTGCGGCCAGAAGTCCGAGCAGCATGGCGATGCAGAGGGCGCTGAAGCCTCCCCGCGCACCGAGCCAGTCGGCGAGAGACGCCAGCAGCCGCCTGGCGTTACTTGCCATGCGCCTCTTCCTGCTCGACGCGGTCGGGCAGGTTGCGCACGCGCAGGCGCTTGATGCGGCGCGGGTCCGCCTCCACCACCTCGAAGACCGTACCGGAGGGGTGCTCGACCAGCTCGCCGCGCGCGGGCACATGCCCGGCCAGAGAGGCGACCAGGCCGCCCAGCGTATCGATGTCTTCCTCGCGCTCCTCCTCGGTCAGGATGGAGCCGACGCGCTTTTCGAAATCCTCGATGTCCATGCGCGCATCGACGACGAGAGAGCCGTCCGGTCGCACCAGCAGGCGCGGCGCGACGGTCACGTCATGCTCGTCCTCGATCTCTCCGACGATCTCCTCAACCAGGTCTTCGATGGTCACCAGGCCATCGATACCACCGTATTCATCGACCACCAGGGCCATGTGAACGCGTGTGAGGCGCATCTCCAAGAGCAGGTCGAGGACCCGCATGGAGGGCGCGACGATCAGGGCGTCGCGGGTGATGGCGGTAAGGCGGAAGCGTTTCTTCTGGCCCTTCTGGGCGAGCACGTCCTTGATGTGGACCACGCCGACCACGTCGTCGAGGTTCTTGCGGTAAACCGGAAGCCTGGAGTGGCCCTTCTCCGCCATCAGCTTCAAGAGCTCCTCCATGCCGGTGTCTGCATCGACGGAGGTGATGTCGGCGCGCGGCACCATGACGTCGTAGGCCGTGATGTGGCGCAGCTTGAGAATGTTGAGCAGCATGACCTTTTCATGGTCGCTGATGGGCGAGTCCTCCTCGCCCTCCTGCCACTCGGTCTCCTCCAGGATGTTCTCGATCGACTCGCGCAGCAGGGAGTCGCCGCTGCGCAGGCCCAGGGCGCTGCGCAAGCGCTGACGGAGCCCCTGAAGGAAGCCTACGGCCCCGCCGCCCGAAACGCTGGTGGAGGTCGCCGAGGTGCCGCTGCTTGCAGAACCGGTCCCGTTGTTTCCCGTTGCCGAGCTGGAGCCGTTGCCTGCCCCCTCTATGGGCCCGATGCGCCGATCGCCGAGATCGCTCATGCCGCACCCCCTACCAGCTTCTCTTCGGCGTAGGGATCGGCGACGCCGAGGCTGGCCAGAACGCGCGCTTCCAGCGCTTCCATGACGCGGGCTTCCTCGTCGTCCTGATGATCGTGCCCGAGGAGATGCAGCACGCCATGAACCACGAGATGCCGGAAGTGATCGGCCAGCGGCTTGTCCTGCTCGCCCGCCTCTCGCTGCAAGGTCTCCAGGGCCAGCACCACATCGCCCAGCGGCTGCGCCATGGCCTCGGGCAGGCCGGGCGTGTCCGCACCGGCCAGCGCGAAGGCCAGCACGTTCGTCGGCTTATCCTGGCCACGGAAACGCTGGTTCAGGTCCCGCAGCGTGGCGTCATCGGCCAGGGTTATGCAGAGCTCAACCGCACCCACATGACCCGCACCCGCTTGCCCCGCGCACGAGAGCGCGGCCAGGGCAGCCTCTTTTGCAAGGGATTCATGATCGGGCAGACTTGCCGCCCAGTCGCCGCTCATCACCACGATCTCGGCCCTTGGCGCGCCTTGCGCCGGGGCCAACGTGGTGTCGGTTCTACTTCCAGGGTCGTCGTTGTTCATTTCGTTTTCAAAAAAAGCGATCCCGGCACGCCAGCGGCCGGGCCTCACTCCTCACTGTCAAAGAGCTCGCCGTCGGCTTCCTGGCTGCCCTCCTCGCGGGCCTGATAGGCCTCGACGATTCGGGTCACCAGAGGGTGCCGAACGACGTCCGAATGGGTGAACTGTACGAAGGAAACGCCGCGCAGACCAGCCAATGTATCGACGGCGTCGCGCAGGCCGGAACCCTGACCCCGCGGCAAGTCGACCTGGGTCATGTCTCCGGTGACCGCCATGCGGCTGTTCTCGCCCATGCGGGTCAGGAACATCTTCATCTGCACCGGCGTCGTGTTCTGCGCCTCGTCCAGGATGACGAAGGCGTTGGAGAGCGTGCGCCCGCGCATGAAGGCGAGCGGCGCCACTTCGATCTCATGAGCCTCCAGCCGCTTGTCCACCTGATCGCCCGGCAAGAGGTCGTAGAGCGCGTCGTAGAGAGGACGCAGATAGGGGTCCACCTTCTCCTTCAGGTCGCCGGGAAGGAAGCCCAAGCGTTCGCCTGCCTCCACCGCCGGGCGGGAGAGGACGATGCGGTCGACGCGCCCCTGCATCAGGTAGTCCACGGCCATGGCCACGGCGAGGTAGGTCTTGCCGGTGCCCGCCGGGCCGATGGCGAAACAGAGCTCGTGACGGCGCAGGGATTCCAGGTAGGTCTTCTGACGCGGGGTGCGCGGCGTGATCAGGCGCTTGCGCGTGCGGATCGCCAAGGCCTCGTCATGAAGCGCGCTGGTGTCCCCGTCGCCCTCGACGGCGCCGGGCGCGCCGGCGCCGGAGGAGAGCCGCGCGGCGGCGTCCACTTCACCGGTCGTGACCTCAAGCCCGCGCTGCAAACGCTCCCACAAGGCCTCCAGCGCCTTGGCCGCGCAGGCGACCTGTTCGCTGTCGCCGGAGATCGCCACGCGGTTGCCCCGGCTGACGATGGTCACCTCCAGCATCTGTTCCAGACGCGCGAGATTGCTGTCGTGCTCGCCGAAGAGGAGCGGCACGAGACGGTTGTCGTCGAACTGAAGGAGGTGAGGCCGCTCGGCCTCGGCGCTGAGATGGCTTCCGGAAGACGTCACGCTGACAATGTCTCCTCATCTGACCGGGCCGCGGTCTGCGGCGCGGAGCTGTAGCCGTCGGTCACCACGCGTCCGGCCAGGGAGTTCGGGCCGGCGGAGAGGATCTCGACCTCGACGACCGCACCCAGAAGCCGTTCGGGCGCTTCCAGGTGGACCGACTGCATGTAGGGGCTGCGCCCGACCAGCTGGCCGGCATGTTTGCCCCTGCGCTCCAGCAGCAGCGGCAGGCGCTTGCCGACCGTCGACTGGTTGAAGGCGCTCTGCTGTTCGTTCAGGAGCTGCTGGAGCATCGCCAGCCGCTCAGACTTCACGGCCTCGGGCACCTGCTGCTCGACGCCCGCCGCCGGGGTGCCCGGGCGCGGCGAATACTTGAAGGAATAGGCCTGGGCGTAACCGACCTCGGTCACCAGCTTCAGCGTCTCGGCGAAGTCCTTGTCGCTCTCGCCGGGGAAACCGACGATGAAGTCCGAGGAAAGCGCGAGGTCCGGGCGCGCTTCGCGCAGCTTACCGACCAGCCGCAGGTAGTCTTCGGCCGTATGTTTGCGATTCATGGCCTCCAGCACGCGGTCGGACCCGGACTGCACCGGGAGATGCAGATAGGGCATCAGCTTCGGCTCGTCCCGGTGGGCGGCGATCAGCTCATCGTCCATGTCGCGCGGGTGCGAGGTGGTGTAGCGCAGCCCCGCCAGCCCCTCGATCTCGGCCAGACGGCGCAGCAGGCGTCCAAGACCCCAGGTCTCGCCCCCCGGCCCCTCGCCGTGGAAGGCATTGACGTTCTGGCCCAGCAGGGTGATCTCCCTGGCGCCCTGGCGCACCAGCTTCTCGGCCTCGGTCACCAGCGAGGCGACGTCGCGCGAATACTCGGCGCCGCGGGTGTAGGGAACCACGCAGAAGCTGCAGAACTTGTCGCAACCCTCCTGCACGGTCAGGAAGGCGGCGGCGCCCTGGGAGGCGCCTTCTTCGGGCAGTTCGTCGAATTTGCTCTCTGCCGGGAAGTCGGTCTCCACCAGGCCGCGCGCCTCGGCGTTGCCCAGCGCGCGCGTCACCATCTCCGGCAGGCGGTGATAGGTCTGCGGGCCGAAGACCAGATCGACCTGCGGAGCGCGGCGCACCATCTCCTCGCCCTCCGCCTGAGCGACGCAGCCGGCGACGCCGATCAGCAGGCGTCCGCCGTCCTTGGCCTTCTCCTCCTGCAGGCGGCGAAGCCGCCCGAGCTCGGAATAGACCTTCTCCGCCGCCTTCTCGCGGATATGGCAGGTGTTGAGGATGATCATGTCGGCGGCTTCGGGCGTTTCCACCGTGGCGTAACCGAGCGGCGCCAAGGCATCCGCCATGCGGGCGGAGTCGTAAACGTTCATCTGGCAGCCGTAGGTTTTGACGAAGAGTTTCTTGCTCACGCGCGCCCCATCACCGGACCGGCCCGAAGGCCGCCTGAAATCCTATCGGAGTGGATGGCTATCCCATCGCGGTGGAGCAAAGCCCTCGTTTCGTCCCTTGGCAAAGGTGAAACCCCTAACAAGTACGAATGATAGCACCGCACAACCACCGCCGCCACCACGCCAAACATCCCGAGAACAGACGCTCCAAATCACGAGGCTTCGGGCGCGAGACCGCTGTCCTGCGCCAGGCCTTCCTTGGGCGTCTGCCCGACGGCCGGCTCGGCGTAGCGCTGCGGGCGTCCCGCCAGCGCTGTCGCCACGCCTTCGCTGATCTTGCGGTAGCAGTGGTCCGCCAGGGCCTTTCGGCTGGAGAAGTCCTCCAGCGTCACGGGATCGTGGAACTGCACCACCACCGTGGCCCGTCCCAATCCCAGCGCCTGCCACAGGTGGCTCGCGAGGTCCATGTCGCCGTACCAGGCGTAGAAGGGCCTCAGCGCGCGCCCCATGGGCATGCCGTCGAGGGCGGTATAGGTGATGGATACCGGCTGGACAGTCAAGGGCTTGCCGCGCGGCGTCAGCGAGGCGACGGCGAAGAGCGCCGACTTGAAGGGCAGCACGGCGTTGCCGTCGTTGCTGGTGCCTTCCGGAAAGAGGAAGAGGTTGTCGCCCTGTTCCAGCCGGGAGACCATCTCGTCGCGGTGCTCGTGGGCGCGGTTGCGCCGCCGGTCGACGAAGACCGAGCGTTGCAGCTTCGCCAGCCAGCCGAAGAAGGGCCATTGCGCCACCTCGGTCTTGGCGACGAAAGACCCCTTGGCCAGCGACGTCATCACCGGGATGTCGAAATAGGAACTGTGGTTGGAGACGAAGAGCGTCGGGTGCGCCTTCGAGACCTTGCCCCGCCGCAGGACGCGGAAACCGCAGATCCGGCAGAGCTGGCGATGATACCAGTGGGGCAGGCTGTCGCGCTGCGGCAGCTTCAGGAGAATCAAGAGGTACTGCACCAGCATCAGCGGCAGCGTCAGCAGCACGAAACAAAGCGCCCGCCCGAAAGCGGTCACCGGCGAGAAGATAACGCTGTCGTTGCCACGGTTCACGGGGCCGACCTCCGCAAGCGCGCCATCAGGGCTTCTGCCCGTCTTCACGGGTGTAGTGCTTGAAATACCGCTCGGTGACGAGATCGGTCTTGACCACGATCGAGACATCGGTGGTGTTGAAGTCGTAATCGATCACCGCGCCGTCTCCGACGAACCCGCCGAGACGCAGGTAGCCCTTGATCAGCGGCGGCAGGGCGGCCAGCGCGCGCTTCCTGTCGACCGCGTCGGCCGGCATGAGGTTCATGTCCACGTAGCGCTCCGGCAGGGCGCGCGGCCTGAGCGCCGGCGGCGCCAGGTGATGATGGAAAAGGTAGGAAAGCGGCAGAGCCATGTCCTCGCTCTTCGTGCCGTGCAGGCTGGCGCAGCCGAACAGCAACTCGATGTCGTAATGCAGCACATACTCGGCAATGCCCCGCCAGAGGAGCTGCATGGTGGCGCCCGTGCGGTAGTCGGCGCGAACACAGGAACGTCCCAGTTCCAGGATCTGGCCCGGATAGCTCATGAGGGTGGCGATGTCGTACTCGGTCGCGGAGTAGAAGCCGCCCGCGCTCACCGCCGCGCCCCGCCGCATCACGCGATAGGTTCCGATCACCGCGTCCGCGCCCTTCCCCAGGCTGCGGTCAAGAACCATGACGTGATCGCAGTAATCGTCGAACCGGTCGAACTCGCGTTTGGCCGCGGCGACCTCCGGGCTCGGCGTCGCCTTCATCTCTTCGACGAACACCTGATAGCGAAGGGTCTGCGCGGCGCGGAGTTCGGCGGCGCTCTCGGCAAGGCGAATTTGCAGGTCGCCCGCGCGGACGTCCACCGGCCTTCCTGTCTCGTTCTGCAATGCGACCATCTGGTCCTCGTTCCCCCTTTTCTCTCGATGGCTTCCCGGCCCCGACTCGGGGCGGCAGGTAAGCCGCAGCCTTGAGCGTCCTTCTATCCAGCTTTTGTGACGCTTTAGCTGTCTTTGTTTTTCATTTTGATGCCATAGAGCTCAAGCCGGTGTCCGACCAGACGGTAGCCCAACTCCTTGGCGACGGCTTCCTGCAGCCGTTCGATCTCCTCGTTGGTGAACTCGATCACCGCGCCGCTGTTCACGTCGATCAGGTGATCGTGATGCTCCTCGGGCCGCTCCTCGTAGCGGGCGCGGCCGTCACCGAAATCGTGCCGGTCGAGGATGTTGGCCTCCTCGAAAAGCTTCACCGTGCGATAGACGGTGGCGATGGAAATCCTGGGGTCGATCTCCGAGGCGCGCTGATAGACCAACTCCACGTCCGGGTGGTCGTCGGATTCCGACAGGACCTTGGCGATCACCCGCCGCTGATCGGTCATCTTCAAACCGCGTTGGTTGCAGAGTTCTTCAAGGCGCGACGGCATGGTACGGCTCAACCCCTCCTTCAAAGCCAGGATTCCGCATCGTTGGGCCGCAGACTATAAACGAAAAGCCCGGCGCCCGCATAGCGTTCGCCGGACCTCTCGTCGTTGAGCCCTAACTCGGGAAAAACGTCTTTGGCGGACCTCAGCCCTTACGGCCGCGGGTGCCCAGGCCGATCTGCTTGGCGAGCTTGCTGCGCTGCTTGGCGTAGCTCGGCGCGACCATCGGATAGTCGGCGGGCAGGCCCCACTTCTCGCGATACTCCTCCGGGCTCATGTTGTAAGCCGTGCGCAGGTGGCGCTTGAGCATCTTCAGCTTCTTGCCGTCTTCCAGGCAAACGATGTAGTCGGGCGTGATCGACTTCTTCACCGGCACGGCGGGCGTCGGCTTTTCAGCGGCCGCCGGCGCGGCGCCGCCAAGGACGGACAGCGTCTGATAAACTTCGCGAATCACCTGCGGCAAATCGGAAAGCGCAACTGAGTTATTGGACACGTGCGCAGCGACGATATTGCTGGTGAGCGTCAAGACATCGTTGTTTTTTACTTCTTCGGTCATTTTATTTTTTCTCCAGTAGTGTTCCTCAGCCCCCTATATAAAAGCTGTACAGCCTTGCGCAAGTGAATTTTGTTAAATCTTTGTTACAGGCCATGTGTTCCTAAATATCTGACTTAGAATTCTCGCTCAGAGAGTGCGAAAAGCCTCACTATTCAAGCAATACTGCGCCTAGACATCACTTTTTAGAGGGTGTTTTTTGCCGACCAACGCAAGATGAGCGCGCTTTCCCGCTCGTCGCCCCGTTTGTAATAGCCGTCGCGCTTGCCGACCTGGAAGAAGCCGGCTTTCCGGTATAGCGCCAGGGCTGCGAGGTTGCTTTCGGCGACTTCCAGATAGGCCACGCCCACCCCTTCCCGGCGCAGGCGTTCCTTGAAGCACTCAAGCAACTGCACCGCATGCCCCGCGCGCCGCTCCTCCGGCAGCACGCCCAGGGTCAGGACCTCCGCCTCACCGCCCGCATGGCGCCCCAAAAGGAAGCCCGCCGGGTTCCCCCGCTCCGACAGCAGCCAGCCAAAGGCCCCGGGCACGGCGATCAGCGCGCGCCAATCGGCTTCACTCCAGCTTTCGCCCTCGAACACGCGTGAATGCAGCTCTGAAAGCAGAGCCGCATCATCCGGGCCAAACTCGATGAGGTGAACCGTCACGCCAACCTCACCCCACCGGCGCGCCCTTTGGGAGGGTGACGTCCGGCGGACGGAGATAGAGCGGGCCGGGCAGCCCGGCCCGCCTATCCGGCCAGGGCTTGGCCGCCGCCGCGCGCGCCACCGCCGAGGCGTGAAGCCCCACCGCTTTGGAGCGACGCGGGTCCAATTCCTCCAGCGCCTGGAATGCCTGTTCCACGCCGTCCCCGGCCAGCAGCAGCGGCGGCCCGCCGTCCCCGGCGAGGCGCGCGGCCAGTTCCCCGGGCGTGGCCGTGAAGGGCTCGCCCAAGGGTGTCAGCGCCTCATCGAAGAACTGGGCGTAGAGATCGGCGCGCTTGGCGTCGAGCAGCACGAGCAGGCGTCGGCCCCGCCTCTCCGCTTGCTCCGTCGCCCCGGCGACAGCCTCTAAGCAGGTGACCCCGATCTGCGGGATGCCGAGCGCCAGACCATAGCCCCGGGCAGCGGCGAGACCGATGCGAACGCCCGTGAAGGCGCCCGGCCCGACCGTCACCGCCAGGGCGTCCAGCGCCCCGTGCCGCAAGCCGGCGGTCGCCAGCACTTCTTCGATCATGGGAACCAGCCGTTCGGCCTGCCCGCGGGACATGGGCTCGAAAGCCTCCGCCAGCACTTCGCCATCGCGGAAGACCGCCGCCGAGCAGGAGCGCCCCGCGGCATCGAAGGCCAGAAGGCAGGGCGCGGATACTTGAGAATTCTCCGTCATGGGGCGCGAGCGGGCCTAAAAGCGTTCATCCAAGACACCGGCGGGGCCGGAGTGAAAGGCAGCCTAGAGGATTTCGCAGGCCTCGTCGAAGTCCAAGCGCGGCGCGCGCGGATGAAGTTGATCGGCGTCGCCATAGCCGAGATTACAGAGGAAATTGGACTTCCAGCGGCCTTCGGGGAAGAAAGCCTCGTCCACCTTCGCCTTGCTGAAGCCGCCCATCGGCCCGCAATCGAGGCCCACGGCCCGCGCCGCCATCATGAAGTAAGCGCCCTGCAGGGTCGCGTTCATGGCCGCGAAGCTCTCCGCCGCCTCGGGCTTGTCGGCCCAGCGCTTGCCCGCGTCGGGGTTGTGCGGCACCAGCTTCCCCAGTTCTTCGAAGAAACGCAGGTCATAGGCCGCGATCGCCGTCACCGGCGCGGTCATGGTCTTCTCCACGTTTCCTTCGGCGAGCGCGGGGCGCAGCTTCTCCTTCGCCTCCTTGCCGGTCAGGAAGACGAAACGCGCCGGACAGGTGTTCATCGAGGTCGGACCCCAGCGCAGCAGATCGTAGAGTGCGCGCAGCGTCTCTTCGGAGACGGCCCGGTCGAGCCAGGCCTTGTGGCTGCGCGCGGCGGTGAAGAGCAGCGCGCGCCCTTCCTGATCCAGCTCCGCCATCGATCAGTCGACGGCCCGGACTTCGACCACTTCGGGAATGTAGTGCCGCAGCATGTTCTCGATGCCCATCTTGAGCGTCGCGGTCGAGCTGGGGCAGCCCTGGCACGCGCCCTGCATGGTCAGCATCACGACGCCCTGCTCAAACCCACGGAACACGATGTCGCCACCGTCCTGGGCCACGGCGGGGCGAACGCGGGTGTCCAGAAGTTCCTTGATCTGGGTCACCACTTCGCTGTCCTCGCCCGCCTCTTCCTCGGTCTCGCTCCCGGCGGCTTCTTCGAGAAGCACGGGGCGCGCGGCGGTGAAGTGCTCCATGATGATGCCCAGGATCGCGGGCTTCAGCAGGTACCACTCCTTGTCCTCGGGCTTGGTCACCGAGATGAAGTCGGCGCCCAGGAAGACGCCTTCGACGCCCTCCACCTGGAACAGGCGTTCGGCCAGGGGCGAGCGCTTGGCCGCCTCCGCGTCGCGGAAGTCGGCGGTGCCGTCGCCCAGGACTTCGCGTCCCGGAAGGAACTTCAGGGTGGCGGGGTTCGGGGTCTGCTCGGTCTGAATGAACATGGGTCTTGCTCTGCTCTCCGGCGGGCCTTCGAGGGCCCTGCCTCCTTGGATTTATCCGATGGGCGTAACTTGGGGCGGAACGGGCCCGAGTTCAACTGTTAGCGGCGTCTTGGCTGCGGCCTTAACCCTGGTCTTGGCATCAAGCGATTTCGGCCAGCTCCTCTTCGCTCAGGTTGTCCGGCACCAGTGTCAGGGGAATCCTCAAGTTGGAGAGGAACTTGCCGGTCAGGGCGCTGACCAGCGGGCCGGGCCCGCCGCCCGTGGTCTTGGCGCCCAGGATCAGGATCGAGATGGAGTGATCCTCGTCGATCAGGTCCAGCAGTTCGTCGCGGCGGTTGCCTTCGCGCAGGTAGAGTATCGGATAGGCGCCCAAGAGCTCGTTGACCTGGCCGGCCAGACGCTGCAGGTGGCGCTCTGCGTCCTGCCGCGCCTCCTCGCGCATCAGATCACCGACCGACATCCAGTGCTGGAACTCGCCCGGCTCCAGGACTTCCAGCAGCGCCACGCGCCCGCCGGTGCGCCGCGCTCTGAGGCAGGCGTAGTAGAGGGCGAGCTGCATTTCCTGCGTGTCGTCGACCACGACCAGGAACACGCGCGGACTTTCCGGAGCCGGCGGCAGCGGCGGCAGGATATGGGCCTCATCGCTCATCGTGATGTTCCTTTCCCTAGTCCTCTTTTCCCGCTCTTGGTCATGCCGCATTCCCTGCCTGGCCGGTTAGCCCTTGCGGAAGGCCACGTGCGCGAGCCAGCCGGCGAAGAGCGCCAGCAGGATCGCGCCGATGCCGTAGCCGATGGGATAGGCATGGGCGACTTGATAGATGTCGGCCTCCATGCCGATGCGGCTGACGAACAGCGGCGTGGTCTGCGCGCCCACCATCTGGCCGTCGCGCAGATAGTATACCTGCGCCAGATAGCTTCCCGTCGGCACGTTGGAGGGGAAGGTGACCGTGGCGCGGAACAACCGGTCGCCGACGAAGGTCACCTTCTGATTGACGCGCGGATAGAGCCCTTCGGCCTGCATCGAGGCGACCAGCGCCTGCTTCCATTCCGAGGCGACGTTCGCCGAGGCGCGCGCCTTGGGCAGGGAGGGCACCAGCGCGTCCAGCGTCAACTGGTGGCGCTGTTGCAGGCTCGGACCCGCGATCTCCTCCACCGGAGAGGAACTGGCGATGGCCAGGAAGGAGGGGACGGCCTGCATCGTCTGGCGCGCCACGTTCATCCAAACGCCCGCGACCTGTCCCTTGCGGTAGACCGCGAGGTCGGCGGGCGGACCCTTGACGACGATCACCACGTCGCCCTCCTGCTCGACCGCGCCGAACAGCAGCAGTTCCGTGCCGGAGAAGCCCGTGGTGATGGCCACCAGATGGTTGGAGAGATCGGCGATCAGCGGCACCGCGCGCCCTTGGGTCGCCGGCCCGATCATCAGCAGCGAGAGCAGCGCCAGCAGGGGAAGGAGCCGCCGCCTCATGACAGGAACTCCACGGCGAAGAGCGTGCGCGGGGTCGAGAAGAGGTCGAAGAACAGCTTGCCGCAGACCAGAAGCACCATGCCCGCGAGCAGGATGCGCAGCGTGTCCGCCGGGATGCGCGACACGAGACGGCTGCCGAACTGCGCGCCGATCACCGAGCCGGTCAGCAGCAGCAGCGCCAGCACCACGTCGACCGTCTGGTTCTGTCCGGCCTGGAGCAGCGTCACGTTGGCGGCGACGAAGATGATCTGGAACAGCGAGGTGCCGATCACAACCGCGGTCGGCATGCCCAGGATGTAGATCATGGCCGGAACCAGCACGAAGCCGCCGCCGACGCCCATGATCGCCGCCAGCACGCCGACCAGGAAGCCCACGCCCAGCGGCAGCAGCGCCGAGATGTAGAGCCTGGACCGGCGGAAGCGCATCTTGAGCGGCAGGCCGTGGATCCAACTGTGCTGGTGCAGCTTATGGCGCTGGGTGGGATTCCGGCGGCGGCGCAGCAGCGCGCGCAGGGATTCCCAGAACATCAAGCCGCCGATGGTGCCGAGGAAGACCACGTAGACCAGATTAATCACAAGATCGATCTGGCCGATCTCCTTCAGGAAGGAGAAGAGCCCGACCCCGGCCGTCGACCCGACCAGGCCGCCCGCCAGCAGCACGCCGCCCATCAGGAAATCGACGTTGCCGCGCTTCCAGTGCGCGAGCACGCCCGAAACCGAGGAGGCGACGATCTGGTTCGCCTGCGTCGCCACGGCCACCGGCGGCGGCACGCCGATGAACAGCAGCAGCGGCGTCATGAGAAAACCGCCGCCCACGCCGAATAGACCGGAGAGGAAACCGACGATCCCACCCAGGCCGAGCAGCAGGAACACGTCCAGCGAAACTTCGGCGATGGGCAGGTAGATCTGCATTGCTGTGGCGCCGGGTCCGATCGGATTGCCCCGCCGTCATGGCAAACGGCGAAGGTGAGGTCAGAGAACTGTCGAACGTCGTGGTTTCAGAGCATAGACCCTGAAGCGCCCCGCCCGCAATCGGGCCGAACCGGGAAACTCTCTGGGGTCAGGGGCGCAGGAAGCCGACGATGTCGTGAACTTCTTTCAGGATCGGCTCGGCGATGGCCCGGGCCCGCTCCCCGCCGTCGCGCAGCACGGCGTCGACGTGGCCCGGTTCCTCCATCAGGCGCTTCATCTCCGCCCCCATGGGGCCCAGCTTCTCCACCGCCAATTCGGTGAGTGCCGCCTTGAAGCCGGAGAACTGCTGGCCCTCGAACTCCGCCAGCACGCTCGCGGTGTCGCGGTCGGCGAGCGCTGCGTAGATGCCGATGAGGTTATAGGCCTCGGGCCGCGCCTGGCGCGCCTCCTCGGGCACCCGGCCCGCCTCGTCCAGCACCTCGGGCCCCGGCAGCAGGTCCGGATCGGACTTGGCCTTGCGGACCTTCTGGGCGATCTGGTCGGCGTCGTCGGTCATGTTGATGCGGCTCATGTCCGAGGGTTCGGACTTGCTCATCTTGCGGCTGCCGTCGCGCAGCGACATGACCCGCGTGGCCGTCCCCAGGATCAGCGGCTCGATCACCGGGAAGAACTCGGTCTTATAGTCGTGGTTGAACTTGAGCGCGATGTCGCGGGCCAGCTCCAGGTGCTGCTTCTGGTCCTCGCCGACCGGCACGTGGGTCGCCTTGTAGGCCAGGATGTCGGCGGCCATCAGGTTCGGATAGACGTAGAGGCCGGAGCTCGCGTTCTCCCGGTTCTTGCCCGCCTTGTCCTTGAACTGGGTCATGCGGTTCAGCCAGCCGAGGCGGGTCACGCAGTTGAAGACCCAGGCGAGCTCTGCGTGAGCGGCGACCTGACTCTGGTTGAAGATGATCGAGCTCTTGGGGTCGATCCCGGCGGCGAGATAGGCGGCCGTCACCTCGCGGGTATGGCGGCGCAGCTCCTCGGGCTCCTGCCAGACCGTGATGGCGTGCATGTCGACCACGCAGTAAATGCCTTCGTAGTCCTCCTGCAAGGCGACGAAGTTTCGGATCGCGCCCAGGTAGTTGCCCAGGTGCAGGTTGCCGGTCGGCTGAACGCCGGAAAAGATGCGCTTCATCAATCGCTCGCTCGAACTAGAAAATCAGGTGAGGCGAAGTCGCGCGGTTTATCGCTTTTTCCCGCTGCTCCGGTCAAGGGCGCGGGACAGGTCAAGGGCGCGGGCCAGGCGGGCGGCGGGTCAGCAGCTTCACGTCCTCGCGCTCAATGGCGCGGGTGGCGACCGCCAGCCCGAAGTAGGAGACGAGGCCGCCGGCGACCAGCAGCCCCAGCGCGCCCACCTTGGCCGCCAAACCCAGTTCCAGCCAGGGCGCCACGCCCTGCGCGATGCCCCAGACCACGAGGCCCATGACGAGGCTGGCGAGGAGCGCACGCGGCAGGCGGCGGCGCAGGCGCTGATCGAAGGTCAGGAACCCGCGTGCGATCAGCCGCCGCCCCAGAAGCGCGATGTGCAGCCAGGCCGCGAGCGCCGTCGCCAGCGCGATGCCGACGTGGCCCATGAGATGGAACAGACCGACGCAGAGCGCGATGTTCACGGCGACCGAGACCAGCGCCATCTTGAGCGGCGTCACCGTGTCCTCGCGGGCGAAGAACCCGGCCTGAAGCGGCTTCAGCAGGATGTAGGCGGGCAGGCCCGAGGCGAAGGCGGCCAGCGCCCAGGCCGAGGCCTCGGCGGCCTCCCGGTCGAAGGCCCCGCGCTCGAACAGCACCACGATGATCGGCAGCGGCACGACCAGAAGCGCGACCGTCGCCGGAAGCGTCAGCAGCAGGGAAATCTCCAGGCCCCGGTTCATGGAGTACATGGCCGCCTCGTCGTTCCCGGCGCGCAGCTTCCTGGAAAGCTCGGGCAGCAGCACGACGCCGAGCGCGATGCCGATCAGGCCCAGCGGAAGCTGGTAAACCCGGTCGGCGTAGTAGAGCCAGGAGACGGCGCCGGCCTGGAGCGAGGCCACGATGGTGCCGACCATGATGTTGATCTGCACCGCGCCCCCAGAAAGGATGCCGGGCCCCATAAGCTTGAAGAGACGCCTGACGCCCGGGGTCAGCCGGGGCAGCGGCAGGCTGAGCGGCATGCCCGCGCGGTAGGCCGACCAGTAGAGCAGCAGGAACTGGGCGAGCCCGGCCAGCGCCACGGCGTAGGAGAGCGCCCGCCCGGCCTCGCCCTCCGCCAGCAGCGGGATCACGCCCAGGAGGCAAACGAGGAAGATGACGTTCAGCAGCACCGGCGCCGCCGCGGCGGCGGTGAAGCGGTAGAGCGAGTTCAGCAGACCGCTCAAGAGCGCCGTCAGGCTCATGAACAGCAGATAGGGAAAGGTGATGCGCGACAGCTCCACCGTGGTCGCGAGCTTTTCCGGGTCCTCCGCGAAGCCCGGCGCCAGCAGGATCACCAGCGGCTCCATGAAGAACAGCGCCAGGACCGTGAGGCCCAGCGTCATGGCCAGCAGCACGGAAAGGCTGTCCTCGGCGAAGCGCTGTGCGGCGGCGCGGCTCTCCTGCTCCAGCCGCCGGGCGAAGAGCGGCACGAAGGCCGCGTTGAAGGCGCCCTCGGCGAAGAGGCGGCGGAAGAAGTTCGGCAGCTTGAAGGCGACGAAGAAAGCATCGGCCAGCGGGCCGTCGCCCAGCACGCCCGCAAAGAGCACGTCGCGCGCAAAGCCCAGGACGCGGCTCGCCGCCGTCCAGCCTCCCACCGTCATCATGGAACGCAACAAAGCCATGGAGGGCAGTATCTAGAGGATTGCGGCGACTTTAGGAAGCAGCCCTTTCTTCTCGCCGCCGCCCCTTGGCGGCGAGCAAAGATTTTTTAGTTTCGCTTTAACGTACCGGCGCTATCGTCGCGCCCGAGTCCTCATTATAGTTCGGCCCGACATGCGCACCCTCTTCCACCTCTGGCTCGATCCCGCCTGCCGCAAGATTCGCCTGATCCTGGGCGAAAAGGGGCTCGATTTTCAGATGAAGGTCGAGAAGATCTGGGAGCGGCGCGAGGACTTCCTGGCCCTGTCGCCTTCCGGCGAACTGCCGGTCCTGATCGAGGACGACGGCATCGTGCTGCCCGACCATCAGGTGATCGCCGCCTATCTTGAGGAAGCCTATCCCGAGCCGACCCTTCTCGACAGCCCGGACCCGGCGGCCCGCGCGGAGGTGCGCCGCCTCTCCAACTGGTTCGACGCCAAGTTCCGGCGCGAGGTCACCGACAATCTGGTCGAGGAAAAGGTGATGAAGCGCTTCCTGGGGCTGGGCGCGCCGGATTCCGCCGCGATCCGCGCGGGCAAGGCCAACATCGGCTATCACCTGGACTACATCGGCTGGCTGTCGGAGCGGCGGCGCTGGCTGGCCGGGGACAACTTCAGCCAGGCCGACATCTCGGCGGCGGCGCAGCTCTCCTGCCTGGACTACCTGGGCGACGTGCCCTGGGAAAAGCACGAGGCGGCCAAGGACTGGTACGCGCGGGTCAAGTCCCGCCCCTCCTTCCGCGCGCTGCTGGCCGACCGCATACCGGGCATCAACCCGCCCGCGCACTACGCCGATCTGGATTTCTAGGACCCCGCCTCAGCTCCAGGGCCGCTTGACCGAGGGGCCGCCTGCATCGCCCGCCATGGCGCGCAGCTTGGCGACCCGGTTGGCCGTGGTCGGGTGCGTCGAGAAGAGGTTGTCCACCTTGTGGGCGTGCAGCGGGTTGATGATGAACATGTGCGCCGTCGCCGGGTTCTTCTCGGCGGCCTGATTGTCGATCCGCTCGGCGGACTGCTGGATCTTCTCCAGCGCGGAGGCGAGCCAGAGCGGGCGCCCGCAAATCTCGGCGCCGATCCGGTCGGCCTCGTACTCCCGGGTGCGCGAGATCGCCATCTGCACCAGCGCTGCGGCCATGGGCGCCAGCAGCGCCACCAGCAGCACCCCGACGATGCCCAAGGGGTTGTTGCGGTTGCCGCCGCCCATCATGCCGAAGAAGAGCCCGAAGTTGGCGAGCATGGAGATCGCGCCCGCGATGGTCGCGGTCACGGTCATGGTCAGCGTGTCGCGGTTCTTCACATGCGCCAGTTCGTGGGCCATGACGCCCGCCACCTCCTGCGCGTTCAGGCTACGCAGCAGGCCGGTGGTCGCGGCCACGGCGGCGTTCTCGGGGTTCCGGCCCGTCGCGAAGGCGTTGGGCTGCGGGTTCTCGATCACGTAGACCTTGGGCATGGGTAGCCCGGCGTTCTCCGCCAGCTGCTCGACGATGCCGTAGAACTGCGGCGACTCCTCGCGAGTCACGGGCTGCGCCTTGTACATGCGCAAGACGATCTTGTCCGCGTTCCAGTAGGCGAAGAAGTTCATGCCCGCGGCGACCACGAAGGCGATCACCATGCCGCTGGTCCCGCCGATCAGATAGCCAGCGCCCATGAAGAGCGCGGTCATGACGGCGATCAGGATTCCGGTGCGAAAGACGTTCATGGCAGGTCATCTCCAAGAGAGGCGGGGGCACAAGTCCAGGCCCAAGCCCCATAGAAATCGGCATTGCCGCCCCCCGCTTCAAGACTTGGCGGCAAGGCCCCTTCGCGCCATATTCTCCACCATGAGCCAAGAATTCAAAGTCCATATCCCAGGAGGTCGGGCAGCCGGGAAGAGAACCGGAGAGCCGGCCAAGCCCGCCCAGCCCAAGGACGCGGCGCTCAAGGCCGCCGCCGAGCGCGCCAAGGCCGAGGCCGAAGAGCGCCGCCGGAAGGCCGCCGAAGACGCCGCTCGCAAGGAGCGCGAGCTTGGCGGCCCGGAAGGCCCCGAGCCGACCCGCTATGGCGACTGGGAGAAAAAGGGCATCTGCTACGACTTCTGAATTGCCTGCTGAGTTGGCCGCTTGACCTTCCCCCTGCTGGAACCTCTAGTGCTGATCGCCATGATGAGACCCTTACTCCTCTCCGCTCTCGCCAGCGTTGTCTTCGCCCTTCCGGTCCGCGCCGAGCCGGACGGTCAGGCCCTCTATCTGCAGCACTGCGCTTCGTGCCACGGCGCCGCGCTGGAGGGCGAGCCGGACTGGCGGACCCGCAAGCCGGACGGAAAGCTGCCTGCCCCGCCGCACGACGAGAGCGGCCACACCTGGCACCACCCGGACCCGCAGCTCTTCGCCATCACCAAGTACGGGATCGAGGCGCTGGTGCCGAACTACGCCTCGGACATGGGCGGGTACGAGGAGATTCTGAGCGATCAGGAAATCTGGGCCGTGCTGGACTACATCAAGAGCCAGTGGCCGGACGAGATCCGCAAAACGCAGGCCGAGATCACGGCCCGGGCCGCCCAACAGTAGATTATCAGGCCGGTTGGGCGCGCAGCCACTCCAGCACATCCTCCGCGCTGCGGTCGGGCGGGAAGACGGGGTAGAAGACCTTGGTCACCTGCCCGTCGTCCAGGATCAGGGTCAGGCGCTTCAAGAGCCGCATGCCGGAGGTCTCGAAGGTCGGGAGACCCAGCGCCTCGGTCAGCCTGAACTCCTCGTCGCTCAAAATCTCGAAGGGAAGATGCAGCCGTTCCACCGCCTCGCGCTGGTAGGCGCTGCTCTGGGTCGAAAGGCCGAAGACCCCCGCACCCAGCGCGGCCAGGTCGGCATGGTGATCGCGGAAGGAACAGCTCTGCGGGGTGCAGCCGCGCGCGCCGGGAATCTCGTTCCAGCCCGGCGGTGAGTCCTTGCCGGGCTCGCCAGTGCGCGGATAGGCGTAAACCACCCAGCGCCCGGAGAGCGTAGAGAGGTCCACGATCCGCCCCGCCGTCGTGGGCAGCGCCACCGAGGGCAGGCGGAAGCCCGTCAGATGCGCCGCCCCGCCGTCGTCTTCGGGCACCGGCAGGCCTTCGGGCAGTTGCTGGTGGTCGGTCATGGGTGCGCTCCCTCCTATCCGGGCCCCTAACCGATCTTGAACCCCTCGACGTGGTCGGGCACGGCCAGACCCTTCGACAGCGGATCGGTCCAGGGCTTCTCGACCACCTGGCGCACCGGCAGCACGCCGCTCCAGATCGGCAGCTCCAGGTCGGCCTCGTCTTCGATCGGGCCGCCTTCGCGGATCTTGGCGACCGCCTCCTCCAGCGGCAGCCAGAGCACGGAGGTGGCTTTCATCTCCTGCGTGGTCGGCGCGCGCAGCGTCTCCCAGCGTCCCGGCATCATACGCTGAAACAGGCCTTCCAGGGCCTTTTCCTTGGCCTCTCGCCCCTCGACCTGCTGCGCCTGACCATAGATCGTGACGGAGCGGTAGTTGACCGAGCTGTGGAAGCCCGAGCGCGCCAGCACCAGCCCGTCGAAAAGCGAGGCGTTGAAGCAGACAGGCACGCCCTCGCGGATCTTCTTGATCATGCGGCTCGCCGCCGAGCCGTGCCAGTAGACCCGCTCGCCCTCGCGCCAGTAGGCGGTCGGGGTCACGAAGGGATGGCCGTCGATGACATAGGCGACATGGCAGACGAACCCGGCGTCGAGCACGGCGTGCACCGCCTCGCGGTCGTAGCGCGCCCGGTTGTGGCTGCGCCTGACCCTGGTCCGGTCGGTCTTGGGGTAGGCGTCGTTCGGCGTGTGGCTGTTCTTGGGCGTGGTCTTGGGCGTGGTCTTAGGCATGGTCTGGGCTCCTCGGCGCTCCTTTCGCGGAGCGCTGCTGCTTGCGGATTTTGAAGCGCGACGTTAATCTCACTTTGGCCCCATAAGAAGGGCCAATCGCATTAATCTTATGGGTCCAATATGCCGGATACGAAGGACAGCAGGGGGTCGCGCGCGCCGCTTCTGCAGGTGACGTTGGACCCCGCGGCGGGCCCGCTCTACCGACAGCTCTACGAGGCGGTGCGCCGCGCCGTGCTGGAGGGCAAGCTGGCGCCCGGCACGCGCCTGCCGCCAAGCCGCACGCTGGCGGGCGAGCTCGGCTGCTCGCGCAACACCGTGATAAACGCCTACGACCAGCTTCACGCCGAGGGTTACCTGGAGGGCAAGGTCGGCGCGGGCAGCTACGTCTCCGACGTCTTGCCGGAGGCGCTGCTGACCGCCCGGCCGCTACCGCGCACGCTGGCGGGCGCGCGGCTGAAACCGCGCAGTCTCTCCCAGCGGGGCCAGTCGCTGAGCCCGCTGCATCAGGCGCGCGGACAGACGCCCAAGCGGCCCGACAGGGCCTTTCTGCCCGGGCTTCCGGACCCGGACCACTTTCCCTTCGATCTCTGGTCGCGGCTGCTGGCCCGTTCCTGGCGGCGGCCGGCGACGGGCCTGATCCGCAGCGGCGGCGCGGGCGGACTTCCGGCGCTGCGCGAGGCGCTGGCGCTCTACCTGCGGCGCGCGCGCGACCTGGACTGCACCCCCGAACAGGTGCTGATCACCGGCGGCGCGCAACAGGCGGTCTCGCTGGCCGCGCAACTGCTGCTAGACCCCGGCGACACGGCGGTGATGGAGGAGCCGGGCTATCCCGGGCTGCGCGGCCCGCTGCTGGCCGCGGGCCTCAAGATCGCGCCGGTGCCGGTGGACGGCGAGGGCCTTTCGGTCTCCCACCTGAGACGGCGCGCGCCCGAGGCGCGCATGGCCGTGGTCGCGCCGTCCCACCACTATCCGCTCTGCACCGTCATGAGCCTGAAGCGGCGGCTGGAGCTGCTCGACTGGGCGCGCGAGAGCGAGGCCTGGATCCTTGAGGACGACTACGACAGCGAGTACCGCTACGCGGGCCGCCCGCTGGCGGCGCTCCAGGCGCTCGACAGCCCGGCGGCGGGCGGTCAGGGCCGCGTGCTCTATATCGGCAGTTTCTCCAAGGTGCTCTTCCCCTCGATCCGGCTCGGCTATCTGGTGGTGCCGCCCGATCTGGCAGAGCGCTTCGAGCGGGGCCGCGCCGCGCTCGACGAGCACAGCTCCATGATCGCCCAGCCCGCGCTGGCCGCCTTCCTCTCAGAGGGGCATTTCGCAGCCCACCTCCGGCGCACCCGCCTGCTCTACGCCGCGCGGCAGGAAGCGCTGCTGGCCGCGGCGAAGGAGCATCTCTCCGGGCTTCTGACCCTGGAGCCGGACGAGGCCGGCCTGCACCTGATCGCCCGCCCCTCGGAAGCGCTGGCCCGCCGCTTGACCGACAAGCAGATGGAAGAACGCGCCGCAACCCGCGGCCTCGCCTGCCGCGCGCTCTCCCGCTACTACCAGGAGACGCCCGGCCAGCGCGGCCTGCTCCTCGGCTATGCCGCCGTTCCGGAAGACGCCATGGGCCAAGCCTGCCGCGACCTCGCCGACGCCCTGGGCCCGGCGGCCCGCTGACCGGTAAAAAGAGAAAGGGGGCCGGCTTCCCCTTCCGGAAACCGGCCCCCTGTCTTCAGGCTATTCACGTCTTGAGGCGATCCGCTCCCCGCCTTAGCGGTTCTGGCGGTTCTCGATCAGGTCGTCGACCACGCCGGGGTCGGCGAGGGTCGAGGTGTCGCCCAGGCTGCCGTAGTCGTTCTCGGCGATCTTGCGCAGGATGCGGCGCATGATCTTGCCCGAGCGGGTCTTGGGCAGGCCCGGCGCGAACTGGATCAGGTCAGGGCTGGCGATGGGGCCGATGTCCTTGCGGACCCACTGCACCAGCTCCTTGCGCAGCTCCTCGCTCGGCTCTTCGCTGGCGTTGAGGGTCACGTAGGCGTAGATGCCCTGGCCCTTCACGTCGTGCGGGTAGCCGACCACGGCGGCCTCGGCCACCTTCTCGTGGGCGACCAGGGAGGACTCGACCTCGGCGGTGCCCATGCGGTGGCCGGAGACGTTGATCACGTCGTCGACGCGGCCCGTGATCCAGTAGTAGCCGTCCTCGTCCCGGCGGCAGCCGTCGCCGGTGAAGTACTTGCCCTTGTAGGCCGAGAAATAGGTCTGCACGAAGCGCTCGTGGTCGCCGAAGACCGTGCGCATCTGGCCCGGCCAGGAATCGGCGATGCAGAGGTTGCCCTCGGTCGCGCCCTCCAGGACCTTGCCGTCGGCATCGACGATCTCCGGCTTGATGCCGAAGAAGGGCCGCGTGGCCGAACCGGGCTTCAAGGGGGTGGCGCCGGGCAGCGGCGTGATCAGGATGCCGCCGGTCTCGGTCTGCCACCAGGTGTCGACGATGGGACATTTCTCGCCGCCGACCACCTCGTAGTACCACTTCCAGGCCTCCGGGTTGATCGGCTCGCCGACCGAGCCCAGCAGGCGCAGGCTTGAGAGGTCGCAACTCTCCACCGGCCCGTTGCCCTCGCGCATCAGCGCGCGGATCGCCGTGGGCGCGGTGTAGAAGCTGTTGACGCCGTGCTTCTCGCAGACCTGCCAGAAGCGCGAGGCGTCGGGATAGTTCGGCACGCCTTCGAACATCAGGGTCGTGGCCCCGTTGGCGAGCGGGCCATAGAGGATGTAGCTGTGGCCCGTGACCCAGCCGACATCGGCGGTGCACCAGTAGACGTCCCCGTCGTGATAGTCGAAGACGTACTGATGGGTCATGGCGGCGTAGACCATGTAGCCGCCGGTGGTGTGCAGCACGCCCTTGGGCTTACCGGTCGAGCCGGAGGTGTAGAGGATGAAGAGCGGATCCTCCGCGTTCATCTCCTCGGCCGGCGTGTCCGGGGAGGCCTGGGCGCAGAGCTCATGGTACCAGACGTCGCGGCCCTCGCTCCAGGCGATGTCGCCGCCGGTGCGCTTGACGGTCACCACGTGCTGGACCGAGGGGCACTTGGCGAGCGCCGCGTCGGTGTTCTTCTTCAAGGGGATGCTGCGTCCGCCGCGCACGCCTTCGTCGGCGGTGATCACGATGTTGGAATCGCAGTCCTGGATGCGGTTGGCCAGGGAGTCCGGCGAGAAGCCGCCGAAGACCACCGAGTGGATGGCCCCGATGCGCGTGCAGGCGAGCATGGCCACCGCGGCTTCGGGGATCATCGGCATGTAGATGGTGATGCGGTCGCCCTTCTTGGCGCCCAGCGACTTCAGGCCGCCCGCCAGACGGCAGACCTGCTCATGCAGCTCCTTGTAGGTGATCTTCTTGTCGTCGGCGGGGTCGTCGCCCTCCCAGATGATGGCGACCTGATCGCCGCGCTTCTCCAGGTGCCGGTCCAGGCAGTTGTAGGAAGCGTTGAGCGTCCCGTCCTCGTACCACTTGATCGAGACGTTCTCCGGGTCGTAGCTGGTGTTCTTGACCTTGCTGTAGGGCTTGAACCAGTCGAGGCGCTTGCCTTCGTCGCCCCAGAAGCCTTCCGGGTCCTTCACGGAGCGCTCGTACATCTCGAAGTACTTGGATTCGTCGATCCAAGCGCGTTCGGCGGCGTCTTCCTTGATGGGATAGGTAACGACTTCGGTCATGGCGGGGTCTGCCTCCTCCAGATATCTGTTCGCGGGCCCACGAAACTGGGGCCCTTTCGGTGGTTGCGGGCGATTAAAACGGGAATCTCTGCGGCTTACAAGCTGCGCGCCGTGATCTGTATCAGTTCCGGGTCAGGCGGCCGCGCTTTTCCGGCCCGCAAGACGCAGCCGGTCCTCCCCGTCTATTTCGATCTCGTATCGGTTCAGCCGGTCGCCCGCGCAGGGTCCGGCGGTGCAGTAGCCGTCCTCGATCCGGAACAGGGCGCCGTGGGTCGCACAGAGGATGTTGTCGCCCGCTGCGTCCAGGAACCGGTCGGGCGTCCAGTCGAGCGGCGTGCCGATGTGCGGGCAGGCGTTCTCGTAGGCGAAGAGCTCGCGGCCCCGGCGCACCACGAAGACCTCCAGGCGCTCACCGTCTAGCTCCAGCGAGAAGCCCTTAGCCGCGCCGTCCTCTATCTCGTCGAGGCGGCAGAGTATGGGCGTCTCGCTCACGGCTTGGTCTCTCCCATGGCCAGGATCAGGTTCCACTGCTCCTCGCTCACCGGCATGACGGAGAGCCGGGACTGGCGGATCAGCGCCATCTCCTCCAGGCGCGGCTCGTCCTTGATCTCCGCGAGGGTCACGGGGCGCTTGAAGGGCTTGACCGCCTTCACGTCCACCATGCCGAAGCGGCCCTTCGGGTCGCTCGGGTCGGGGTAGTACTCCTTGACCACCTCGACGATGCCGACGATCTGCTTCTCGTTGACCGAATGGTAGAAGAAGCAGCGGTCGCCCTTCTTCATGGCCTTCAGGTTGTTGGAGGCCTGATAATTGCGCACGCCGTCCCAGTGGGTCGTGCCGTCGCGCACTTGGTCATCCCAGGACCAGGTCCCGGGCTCAGATTTCACCAGCCAATAGGCCATGGGTGCTTTTCCCCCTCGATTCGAACCCGACATTGCTCCACAACTTAGGAAACACCTCGCCAATTCCAAGAGAAAAGCCCCGGCCAGGCGGCCATAAGGGGCGGAAAGGAACCTCCCCCGCTATGCAGCTCCAGCTCAGCACCTGGCAGGAAGTGGAAGATTACCTCAAGCACTCCACCGCCGTGATCATCCCCATCGGCTCCACCGAGCAGCACGGGCCCAACGGCTTCGTCGGCACCGACGCCCTCTGTCCCGAAGTGCTCGCCAAGGGCATCGGGGAGGAAACCGGCGCCCTGGTCGCGCCGACCATCGCCGTCGGGATGGCCCAGCACCACCTGGGTTTTCCGGGCTCCATCACGCTAAGGCCCTCGACCCTGATCGCGGTCCTGCTGGACCAGATCAACTCGCTGGCCCGCCACGGCTTCGACCGCTTCTATTTCCTGAACGGCCACGGCGGCAACATCGCCAGCATCAACGCGGCCTTCTCGGAGGTCTACGCCGAGGCGAGCCTCGGACGCGCGGGTCACAACCGCCCGGACCTGCGCTGCAAGCTGCGCTGCTGGTGGGAAGCCGCCGGGGTGATGGACATCTCCAGACGCCGCTTCGGCAGCGCCGAGGGGAGTCACGCCACCTGCTCCGAGATATCGCTCACCTACTACGCCTACCCCGACCACCAGAAGCAGGCGGCCATGACGCCGGAGATCGCGCCCAGCGGACCGATCTACGACGCCGAGGATTTCAGGCGGCGCTATCCGGACGGCCGCATGGGGTCGAACCCGGCGCTGGCCTCCGTGGAGGCGGGCGAGGAGATCTACAAGGCGGCGGTGAAGGGACTCTCCGCGGACTACGAGAGCTTCGCGAAGGGCTGAGCGCTACTCGCGGCGGAAGGGCCGCGACAGCAGGCCGCGCGCCATCTCCATCGGATCGGCGCCTTTTAGCAGCACGGCCGTGACCGCCTCGGCGATCGGCATCTCAACGCCCAGACGCGTGGCCAAGGCGACCACGGCAGGGGCGCTGGCCGCCCCCTCCGCCAGATCGCCGGGGGCGTCTCCGCCCTTGGCGAGCGCAAGGCCCAGCCGGTAGTTCCGGGAGGTCGGGGAATTGCAGGTAAGCGAAAGGTCGCCGATCCCGGCCAGCCCCATCAGGCCTTGCGGACCTCCGCCCTTGGCGGCGGCGAGCCGGGCCATCTCCGCCAGACCGCGCGTGATGAGGGCGGCGCGCGCGTTCTCGCCCAGGCCCAGGCCTTCGACCAGGCCGCAGGCGATGGCGATCACGTTCTTGACCGCCCCGCCGACCTCCGCCGAGATCACATCCCGCGAGGCGTAGGGGCGCAGCGTCTTGGTGCCGAGGGCCGCCGCCAGGTCTTCGGCCAGGCCTTCCTGCTCAGCCGCCAGGGTGACGGCGGTCGGCAGGCCGCGCGCCACCTCCGCTGCGAAGGTCGGGCCCGACAGCACGGCCAGCGGCCAATCGGGCAGGACTTCCGCGGCGACCTCGGTCATCAGCAGCCCGCTGCCCGCTTCGATGCCCTTGGCGCAGATCACCAGCGGGCGCGGCGTCCAGGAGAGCCCGCTCAAGACGTCGAGGTTCGCCCGCAACGCCTGGGCGGGCACCACCGCCAGAATCAGATCGGTCTCGGCGAGCGCGGCGATGTCCCGCTCCAGCGCGATTCCCTCGGATAGCGGTATGCCGGGCAGATAGCGGCTGTTCTCGCGGCTCTGCGCCATCGCCTCGATCAGACCGGCATCGCGGCCCCAGAGCCGAACGCTCCGCCCCGCCTGGCTGGCCTGCTGCGCCAAGGCGGTGCCCCAGGCCCCGGCACCCAGCACGCCAACTTTTTCAAAGGCCGCCATCACGTCAAACCACTCGCCGGGCCGCTCGCTGGGCTGCTCGCCGGACCGCTTAGGGAATCCAAGGGCCAGCGCGGACGCGGGGCGAAGTCGAGGGGATCGCTGAGCCCGGCCTTCAGGCGCTCCAGCCCGGCCCAGGCGATCATCGCCGCGTTATCGGTGCAGAGCGCGGGCGGCGGCGCCACCAGCTCGGCGCCCGCCTCGGCGGCGGTCTCCTGAAGCCGGGTGCGGATGCGGGCGTTGGCGGCGACGCCGCCGGCCACGACCAGCGGCCCGGCGGCCCCGGTTTCTTCCCGGAAGCGGGCGAGCGCGCGGGCGGAGCGGTCGGCCAGCACGTCGGCGGCGGCTTCCTGGAAGCCTGCGGCCAGGTCGGCGCGGTCGCGATCGGTGAGCGGCTCCAGGGCCTGCACCTGCGTGCGCACCGCCGTCTTCAGTCCGGAGAAGGAGAAGTCCAGCTCCTTGCGGCCCAGCAGGGGGCGGGGCAGGGCAAAACGTCCGGGATCGCCCGTCCGGGCCGCCTTTTCGACCAGCGGGCCGCCGGGATAGCCGAGACCCAGGAGTTTCGCGGTCTTGTCGAAGGCCTCGCCCACGGCATCGTCAATGGTCGAGCCATAGCGGCGGTAGCGCCCCAGTCCTTCGACGGCCAGCAGTTGGCAGTGCCCGCCTGAAACGAGAAGCAGGAGATAGGGAAAGGCGATGCCTTCGGTCAGGCGGACCGTCAGCGCGTGGCCCTCCAGATGATTGACGGCGGCGAAGGGCAGGCCGCGCGCGGCGGCCAGCGCCTTGGCGGTCAGCACGCCGACGAAGACACCGCCGATCAGGCCGGGCCCGGCGGTCGCGGCGATGCCGTCCAGGTCGTCGAGGCCGAGGCCGGCCTCCTCCAGCGCCTCGCCGATCAAGCGGTCCAGGTGCTCCAGATGACTGCGCGCCGCGATCTCCGGCACCACCCCGCCATAGGGCCGGTGCTCATCGAGCTGCGACAGCACCCGGTTGGCCAGGATGCGGCCAGCCTTCCCGTCCGCGCCTTCGGTGACGATGGCGGCGGCGGTCTCGTCGCAGGAGGTTTCGATGCCAAGGATATTCATGCCCCGCAAGATAGGAGGCCTGAGGGTCCGCTCCAAGCGGGAAAAGCTGGCGCTTGCGGAACGGCGGCGAGGGCCTTAAAGCTGTTGGACATGACAGACCCCATCCTGAAGATCGGCACGCGCGGCTCGCCGCTGGCGCTGGCCCAGGCGACCATGGTCCGCGATCTGCTGGCCGGAGCGCATCCCGAACTGGCCGCCGAGGGCGCGCTGGAGATCGTGGTCATCAAGACCACCGGCGACATCGTCCTCGACCGCGCGCTGTCGGAGATCGGCGGCAAGGGCCTCTTCACCAAGGAGATCGAGGAAGCCCTGATCGGCGGCGACATCGACATGGCCGTGCACTCCATGAAGGACATGCCCACGGTGCTGCCCGACGGGCTGGTGATCCCCACCATCCTGCCGCGCGAAGACGCGCGCGACGCCTTCTTCGCCCGCGAAGGCGAACAGAGTCTGGCGGAACTGCCCCCCGGGGCGCTGGTCGGCACGGCCAGTCTCCGGCGGCAGGCGCAGATCCTGCTGGTGCGGCCCGACCTCAAGGTGGACACGCTGCGCGGCAACGTGGACACGCGCCTGCGCAAGCTGCGCGAGGGAGAGGTGGACGCCACCCTTCTGGCCGTTGCGGGGTTGAAGCGGCTGGGCCGCGACCTGCCGGCCGTGCTTGAGCCCGAAGAGATGCTGCCCGCCGTCGCCCAGGGCGCCGTGGGGATCGAGATCCGGGAGGCCGACGAGAGCACGGCGGCCTATCTGGCGCCCCTCGGCCACCAGAAGAGCCTGGAGGAGATCACCGCCGAGCGGGCTTGTCTGGCGGTGCTGGACGGCTCCTGCCGTACGCCCATCGCCGCCTACGCACAGCCGGTCGGAGAGGACCGTTTGCGGCTGCGCGCCCTGGTCGCTTTGCCTGATGGCGGCGAGTGCTACCGCACGGAGCTGGAAGGCGCACGTTCCGCCGCCGACGCGCTGGGCCGGGAGGCCGGAAACATCCTGAGAGGCGAGGCCGGACCCGCCTTCTTCGAGAAATTGGGGCTCTAACCCCTTGCGGTTGCTGGTCACCCGCCCGCTGCCCCAGGGAGAGGCCCTGGCGCAGCGGCTGCGCGCGGCCGGTCACGAGGCTCTGATCTGCCCGCTCCTGACCGTCGAATGGCTCGATGCCGACCTTAGTCTAGACGGCGTCGCCGCCCTGGTCTTCACCAGCGCCAACGGCGTCGCCGCCTTCGCGCGCCTCCAGGAGACCCGCGGCCTGCCGGTCTTCTGCGTCGGCGACGCGACTGCCCGCGCGGCGCGGGAGGCCGGGTTTTCCGAGGTGGAGAGCGCCGAGGGCAACGCCCAGGACCTCGCGGACCTGATCCGGGCACGCTGGCCCAGAGAGGGTGGCGGCCTGTTGCACATAAGTGGCGAGGATCAGGCCTTCGACCTGACGGGGGACCTCTCACGCAGGGGATTCGATGCCCGCAGGGCCGTGCTTTACCGTACTTTAGCAGTTGAACAACTGCCTGGAGACGTACGTACGGCCCTTGACTCCGGTGCCATGGACGGCATGCTATTTTTATCTCCCCGTACGGCTGCAAGCTTTGTTAGCCTGTGCGAACGTCAGGGGCTTGGTGAACGCTGCCGAACGCTAGCAGCCTACTGCTTGAGCGAGGCTGTGGCGGAGGCCGCCGGGGGCCTGCCCTGGGGAACCGTTCGGATCGCGGCGCGCCCCACGCAATCCAGTCTTCTGGACCTGCTGTCCGACTGATCCCCGGACGCAAACCGCGATGGGAAGGCGTCTTTTTAGATGAACGCCTCCAGCAAGGGTAAGCGATGAGTGACGAGCCGAATTCGACCAGCACGGGCGCCAAGGCGGACAAGAAGGCGCAGGACGAGGCCACGGTGCCCGCGGCGCACAAGGTGATCGAAGCCTTTGGCGGCATCCGCCCCATGGCGCAGAAGCTGGGCGTCGCCGCCTCGACCGTCCAGGGCTGGAAAGAGCGGGGCGTGATCCCGCCCGCCCGCCACGAGAGGATTCTCGAACTCGCCAAGGCCGACAAGCTGAACCTCGACGCCGGGACCGTCGCCTCCAGCGCGCAGATGCCCGACGACCCCACGGAAGACTCGGCAGGTTCCAAAGCCAGTGACGCCAAAGCTGGCGACCCGAAAGACAAGGAAGCCGCCGCCGCGCCGCAAGCCAAGGCTTCGAGCGCGATTCCCAAGTCCTCCTCTCAAACGGCCGCGCCTCAAGCGAGCACGCCGGCCCGGCAGGGCAGCGATTCCTGGGGCATCCCCATGGCGCTAGGCGCCTTGGTGCTTCTGGTCGGTATCGGCATCGCCGTGGTGGCCCGCGAGATCTGGCTGCCTCTGGTCGATGAGGATGACGCCGTAGCCAGCGCAGAGGTGGAGGCGCTGCAAAGGCGCGTCGCCAGCCTGGAGAGCCGACCGAACGCCAGCGAGCAGATCGGTGCCCTGTCCCAGCGGATCACGGCCATTGGCGAGAAGGCCGATCAGGCGCTGTCGCTCGGGTCCGGAGCCGTGAGCGAGAGCGCGATCGCAGCGCTCCAGGCCGAGATCGACCGGCAGCTTGCCGAACGGGGCGAAAGCCTGGATCAGATCATCGCACGGCTCGACCGGGTGGAGAGCCATCAGGTCGTGCGCCCGGTTTCGACCTCGGACCTCGCCCTGACTCTCTCGCTCGGCAGCCTGCGCGAGCAGATCTTCACCGGACAGCCCTTCGCGGAGACGCTGGAGGCGGCGCTGCTGGCCGCCCGGCCCCGGCCCGACGTCGAGGCCGCGTTGCAGCCGCTCGGCGAGTCCGCCGACACCGGCGTGCTGCGCCTGGTGCGCCTTCAGGAGTCCTTCCGCGCCGCCTCCCGCGATATCGTCGCGGCCGCCGCCGGAGAGGGCGAGGAGAACGCTCTCTTGGCCGGGATCAAGCGCCGTCTCTCCCAGGTGGTGACCGTGCGCCCCTCGACCGAGAACGCGGCCGAGGGCTCGCCTGAGCTGGCCGTGGGTCTGGCCGAGGACGCTTTGGCCGCCGGCAATCTCGGCGACGCTCTGGACGCGCTCTCCGGCCTGCCGGAAAGCGCCGCCGCCGCCGCGGAGCCCTGGCTGACCGAAGCCCGCCGCCGCTACGAGGCCGAGCAAGCCGTGGAGGAGGCGACGCGCGCCTTCCTCTCCGCGCTCCAGGCCGCGAACTAAGGGGGCGGCGCAGGTCATGGGACGCTCACTCTGGTTCTTCGTAAAGCTCGCGGTCCTCATCGCCGTCGCCATCTGGCTGGCGGAGCGGCCCGGCGACGTTTCCATCGATTGGCTCGGCTACCGCATCGACACCACGGTCGGAATCCTGCTGCTGGCGATCTTCTTGCTGATGATCGTGGCCGCCGGCATCTACCGCTTCTGGATCGCGACGCGGCGCGCGCCCGGGTCGATCAAACGCAACATGGCCGACAACAAGCGCGTGCGCGGCTACAAGGCGCTGACGCAAGGGATGGTGGCGGTCGCCGCCGGCGCGCCCGACGAGGCCCGGCGTCTGGCCCAGCAGGCCAACCGCCTTCTGGACGAGCCGCCGCTGACCCTTCTGCTCTCGGCGCAGGCGGCGCAGCTGAACGGCGACGAGAACGCCGCCAAGCGCTACTTCACGGCCATGCTGGACCGCGAGGAAACGGCCTTTCTCGGCCTGCGTGGGTTGTTCAATCAGGCCATGAAGGCGGGCGACGAGGCGGCGGCGCTGGACTACGCCCGCCGCGCCAAGGAGTTGCAGCCGAATACGCCTTGGGTCTCCGAGATGCTGTTCAAGCTGGAGCTCCGCCACGGGCGCATCGAGGCGGCGGAACAGGCGCTCGCCCTCGCCAAGGCGAACAATGCGGTGCGCAAGCCGGACTGGCAGCGCCGCCGCGCCGTGCTCCTGACTGAAAAGGCCCGCGGGCTGGTCGAGGAGAACCGGCGCGAGGACGCAAAGCGCGCCCTGGCCGAGGCGGTCAAGCTGGTTCCCGATCTGATCCCCGCGGCGGCCCTGCTCGCACGGCTGCACGTTGAGAGCGGCGACAAGCGCAAGGCGCTGAAGCTTCTACAGAAGACCTGGGAGAAGGCGCCGCATCCGGCCCTGGTCAAGCCCTTCCTGGACATGGAGCCGAACGAGAAACCGCTGGAGCGGGTCAAGCGCCTGACCAAGCTGGTGCACATGCGGGTCAGCCACCCCGAAAGCCATCTGGCGCAGGCCCGCGCCGCCTTGGACGCGCAGCTCTGGGGCGAGGCGCGCCGACACCTGCAACTGGCGGGCGGCGCGCAGCCGAGCGAAGCGGTCTGCCGTCTGATGGCGGAGCTGGAGGAGGCCGAGAACGGCGATTCCGCCCGGGCCCACGACTGGTTCCGCCGCGCCGCCGCCGCGCCCAACGACCCGGCCTGGGTCTGCGCGGAATGCGGCACCTCGGCGATCGACTGGTCGGCGGCCTGCCGCGCCTGCGGCGAGATCGACAGCCTTGACTGGCGCTCCCCGCCGGAGATGACCAGCGGCCTGCTCCCGGAGATGCCGGAGGTCGAGGTCCGCGAAGTCGCCCCGCCCACGGAGGCGGGCGAGGAGTCAGCGCCCAAGGATCCAGCGCCTGGGGGCGCAGCACCCCGCCCGGCCTGATCACGTACTACTGGACACCTCCGGCCTGGTCGCGTCCGGCCTGGTCACGTCCTGGCACCGCAGGCCGAGCCCGATCAAGGATTGACCCGGACTCGCGCCTGCATTAGATAAAGCCCGCTCGCCGCCGCGCTATCCGCGCGGGCGATGGGCTCCGTTCCCGGGAACCGCGTTTCGGCGCCCCGGAAGGTGGAGAAGCCGCCATAGCTCAGCTGGTAGAGCGGCGCATTCGTAATGCGTAGGTCGGGTGTTCGAGTCACCCTGGCGGCACCACTTTCTTTTTCGGAAAATCCATAGACCCGTCCAAGGCCGCCACCAGGTGGCTGGCCCTGCCTGCCTACTCCGCCTTGCCTACTCCGCCTGGGCGGCGATGGGGCTGCCTTGGAGCTCGCCGCGGTAGGCGGCCCAGCTCTTGCGGATCTGCTCGGCGATGGCGCTCAGCTCTTCGGCCGGAGGGCGTTTGGCGCCGCGCGGCTTGGCCGGGGCCTCGTGGAACAGATAGAGGCGCGCTGCGAACTGGTCGAAGGGCAGCGAGGCCTCTCCATAGTTTTCGCCCTGCCCCTGCGTCGAGACCTTCACGCCGCCGCCCCAATCCTGTCCGCTATCGTTGTTCGGGTTATAGAAATAGACCCTCATCACGCCGTCCTGATCCGGTGCGACGCGCAGGATGGCGATGGCGTGCCAGCCGATGAACTCGCCGCCGGGGTCGGTCACCGCGACCCCCGCCGGCTGCGGATGGATCAGCGGTTCCCCGCCGTTGTAGTGTGGGTGGTAGGCGCTGTGGAAGCTCGCCAGGAAGTCTTCGATCGCCAGAAGCGCGCCGCTCGCGACATCGACCGCGACGCAGCAGTGCCGCGCGACCCACCAGCCGTGGAACTCCGGATTGACCCAGACGTGCGGGTCCTCCGGGCGGTCCGCGCAGCGGCGTCCCATCTCGGCGTAGATGCGGTCCAGGTGCGGCACCAGAACGACGGAGACCGGATCGGAGTCCAGCGGCGCGAAGGGAGTCAATCCCGTCGGAAGCGCAGCGGAGTTGAGGCGCTGGCCCTCGAAGTACATCTCGATCCGATCGAAACGCGCGGCCTGGGCGATTAGGTCCAGCAGGTAGTCCGGATCGTTCAGCGACCAGAGCGTCATGGCGCGGGCCGACTGGCAGGTGGGGTTGGCGCCCTGCCCGATGCCGAGCGGCTGGCCCAGCACCTGAAGCACCCCGGCGGTCAGGAACCGCTTCGGTTCGACCGAAGGGCCGTAGGCGCTGGCGATGCGCGCGGCCGCCTCGGCGCTCGGCTCCAGCTCCACCTGACGGCGCAGCGAGGGCGCGATGGGGGGATGGTGCAGGATGCCCCGCTGCAGCAGCAGGGAAAGGCCATAGACGGCCTGCGGCGTCTCCGGCCCGACAGCCGCGCGGATCAGGTCGTGAACCAGGGCTTCATGGCGGCGGTAACAGGTGAGACCGGTGCGGTCGAGACCCAAGGCCTCAGGAATCAGGCTTTCCTGACCGGCGTCGAGCGCCCAGACCAGGAACCCCGCGTGGTAGTCGGAGACCAGGCCGGTATCGTGCATGGCGCGGGCGAAGCCGTGCGCCTCGTGCAGCAAGGCGCTCTCCTGCAGACCGGACAGCCGTTCGCGGTAGACTGCGATGCCGGGGTCGTCCAGACAGCCCGAGGTGGTGCCGAACAGCGCGGAGACCAGCCGGTCCGCGCCGATGCGGGCCTCCCCGGCCTCCCCGCCTTCGCGCGAAAGCGTGACGGCGATCTGGGTGATCATCTCCTTGACCGGCCCCACGTTCACGGGGCGCTGTGCCAGGATGCGCCAGATTTCATTGACCAGGGCGCCCAGCACGTCCTTGAAGCCGATCCGCGCGGCCAGATAGCGCAGCAGGCGCTCCACCGTGCGGCGCGCGCCCTCGGCCTCGCGCCCGGCTTCGTCGACCTGGCCGAAGAAGCGGTTGATGTTGAGCGCCAGCACCTGGGTCAGGAAGTGGCGCGCGTGCTCGGCGTGGATTCCGGGGTGATAGTGCTCCCCTCCCGCAAGCGCCAGCATGCGCAGGAGGCTGAGCGCCTCCAGCGCGACCGTGGTGCGCTGCGGGGCGTCCAGCGCGCTAGCGACGAACTGGGGTTGCAGGGTCTCCGGCTGGTCCCAGTCGGAACCGCTGAAGATCCCCGCCTGGTCCAGCCGGGGGGCCAGAGCGTGAAGCCGTTCCAGGCCGCCCTCCTGCGCCATCAGGCGGTAGGAGACATCGAGAACGCCGGTCTGATAACGAGCTTTCGCGAAGGGCCGCGCCGACTCCAAACGGGACAGCGCGACCTCCAGCGTTTCGCTCAGGCGGTCTAGATCACTCACGTAACGGCACCCCCGGTGGAGACTTCGGATAGAGAGGCAGGCCGCCTCACACGTAGAAGTCCAGTTCCTCCTGCGCCTTCAGCAGGTCCCTCAGCTTATGAGGATTGTCGCCGAAGAAGTAGACCAGACCCCAGTGGGTACCGAAAGCAGTTCGCTTGGTCACCTTCTGCTCCATGGGCTGGGACAGCTCGTGGAACTCGAAGTAGGGGTGATTCTCGGTCTCTTCGGGGACCTCCATGTAGCTCACCACGCGGCGGCGCGGATAGGCGCCGAAGCAACCGGCATGGCCCTTGGCGTCCTTGACCGGCTCCGGGAAGAACGCGTCCAGCTCTTCCTGGGTGGTCTTGGGGTCGAAGGCCAGCACGAGCCCCTGATAGCCGTTGAAGCCATAGGCGCGCTCGATCAGCTCCAGGGCGTTGAAGCCCGGCGGACGATAGGCGACCTCGCCGAAGTACATGGTGCCGTCGTTGGTGACGAAGTACTCGGGGTGGATGAAACCGAAGTCGATGTCGAAGGCCTCGATCAGCTTCTCGATCTCCTTGGTGATGGCGTCGCGCCAGGACTCCAGTTCCGGGGTGGCCGGAACGAAGACCGAGTAGCCGAGCGTCACGTATTCGGAGATGTTCAGGAACTGGATCTTGCGGTCCTTGATCCAGCACTCGACCGCGAACTCCCAGCCATCCAGATGACTCTCCAGAAGCGCGGGGAACTCGTCGTCGGAGATCGAGTCGACATCCTCGACCGTGCGGATGGTCCGGTGGCCGAGACAGCCGGCCTTATCGAAGGCCTTGAAGTGAATCGGGTCGTTCGGGTCGCCCTCCAGCTTCAGAAGCGTCTGGTTGACGCGCTTCAAGAAGCGGATGACGTCGGCGTGGTTGTCCGCCTCCTCGAAGATGCCGACGCGGATGCCGGCCAGCTGCGCGCGGCGCTTCATCAGCGACTTGTCGCGGAACAGCATGGACTGGCCCAGCAGGCGCGGGTTGTCGAGCAGCACGGCGTTGATCGCTCCGGCCCACTCGACGGTCTCCTCGTAGAGCGGGATCGCGACGTCGCAGCCCTCGTCCTTCAGGATCTGTGCGATCTCGTGACTGCGCTCGTTCAGACGGTCGAAGTCCCAGGCGATGAACGGAATGTCGTTCTCGCGGGCATAGTCCTCCGCCCAGCTCGGGGCGACCACCACGTAGCGGCGGTCGAAGCGGTCAATGGCGTCAATCGCATTCAGGCTCCATCCAAGGATTGCGACGAAGCCTTTATCGGGATTCTTTTCAGTCACTGTGGCGAAGCACTCCTTTGCTATGGCTCGGAAAGCCGGACGCCCTGGACGGGCGCTGCAACCGTTTGACGTTGCAACGGCTCTAATTCTTGGATGCCTTAATATATTGTTCGACAGATTGTTGGTTCAACCCTGATAAAGAGAATTAAATAAGTAGAAATATTCAGTAAGAAAATATAATGAGTTCATACTTCATGGTTTAAACTTTAGATGCTTTTTCATAGTTCTTCTTGCAGACGCCTTATTGCTACTCCTTTTTTACGCCATCCCTTCTGAAAAGTCTCTGGGAGGTGACAAATCCCTGGGGCAAACTAACTTCGCCTGAAGGCATGACGAGAACGCGGAGGCGAGAGCAAGAGTGAGCCCGGAGACTGTAATCCTGGGTGGCGGCCCGGCAGGGGCCAGCTGCGCGCTTTGGCTCAAGCAGTTGGGCTACAGCCCCCTGATCCTGGAGAAGCAGCCGCGCGTTGGCGGGCTGCAGGCCATCAGTCCCTACCCCAATCTCTGGCTGGCCGGCGCCGGCGGTCCCTCTGGAACGGCCTTTGCCGCCACCCTCCAACAACAATTGGAGGAGTGCGGCGTTGCCGTTGAAGCCTCGGCCGAGGTGACGGCGCTGGAGCGCGGCGGCGGCGGTTTCCGTGTCCGCTACCGGCGGACCAACCGCCAAGAATTCTGTGAGGTCGAGTGCCGCTTCCTCGTGGCCGCCACGGGCGTGAGGCCGCGCGACGGCGGAATCGCACCCGGTCCCGGCCTGATCTTCGGCCCGGGCGCCGAGATCGCCGAAACCGACTTCAGCGGTCTTCGCGTCGCCCTCCTGGGCGGCGGGGACAACGCCTTTGAGAACCATGGTTTGATCAAGGCGGCGGGGGCGGCCTCCGTGACCCTCTTCGCGCGCAGCCTGCGCGCCAGGGCCGCGCTGGTGAAGGCGGTGGCGGCGCAGGACCTGCGCGTCGGTCCCTACAGCCTCGATCCTGCGGAACTGACGGTGGCGGGCGAAGCCTTCGACCGCATCGTGGTGCTCTATGGCTGGCAGCCGAACAGCGAAGTCCTCGCGGGCCTGGCCCCTCAGCTCGACGCGGAGGGTTTCGTCAAGACTCAGCTGGACACGGCCGAGACAAGCATCCCCGGCCTCTATGCGATTGGCGAGCTGGCGCGCCGCGCTCACCCTTGCTGCGCGACGGCGTTGGCCGACGGCGTGACGGCGGCCCGCGCGATCCAGGACCGGATCGAGGGACGCGAGACCGCCTATACGCGGCTTTAGACGGGCTTCAGCGCCTCGGGCCAGGAGACGCCGACGCTCTCGCCCAGGGCCGCCAGGTCCTCGACCACGTCGCGGGTCAAGGGCACGCCCTCGGCGCGCATCTTGGCCTCCGAGCGCGCCTCGGGCTCTCCGGGCGTCAGGATCTCCTCGAAGCCCTCGGCGCGGGGCAGTGCCTTTGCCGCCAGGATCGACTCGCGCATGCGCTCCAGGAAGTCCTCCATGGGCATGAAGAGATCGGCTTTTGCGGCAATGAAGAGGTGCCCGGTGCCCTGGGGCCGGTCGGTGCCGGTGAAGGGATTGGCGGCAAGGCCGGCGTGGGCGGCGCCGGTGAAGGTTCCGCCCGCCAGGTCCATCAGCCAGGAAAGCGCAGCACCCTTCACCCCGCCAAAGGGCAGAACGACGCCGGTGAAGGCGGCGGCGCCGTCGGTCGTCGGCCGCCCCTCGGCGTCGAGCGCCAGACCTTCGGGAATGGACTCGCCCCGCTGGGCGGAGAACTTCAGCTTGCCGCGCGCCACGACGCTCATGGCCATGTCGATCAGGAAGGGCGGCATGCCTTCGGGCGTCGGCGCGGCAAAGGCCAGCGGAGAGGTGCCGAAGTGTGCCGCGCGCGCGCCGTAGGGCGGCAAGGCCGGGGAGGCGTTGGTGAAAACCCAGCCGAGACACCCCGCCTGGGCCGCCTGCTCAGCATAAAGACCGGCCATGCCGAAGTGCCCGCTGCGCTTGACCCCGACGAGACCGACTCCGCTTTCCTTGGCGAGATCTATCGCCGCCGCCATGGCGCGCGGCGCGACCACGATGCCAAGGCCGTCGTCACCGTCGAACAGCGCCGCCGCCGCGGCCCTGCGCTCCAGCGTCGTCCGGGGCTGCGGGTTCGCCGCCTTCTTGGCGAGCCGCCCGCAGTACATGGAACTGCGCGCCACGCCGTGGGACCAGATGCCGCGCAGGTCCGCGCGCACCAGCGCGTTTGCCGCCCGGGCGGCGTCCTCTGCCAGCAGGCCATGGCCCGCGAAGATCGCGGCGACATAGGATTGAAGCAGATCAGGATCGAAGCGACGGGCCCCTTCGGCTTCGCCCGGCTTTCCAATGGCGTCGCTTGGATTGCCGCTCATTTCCTGGCCCCCGGTTCCTGTTGAGAGAAGTCTTGGAAAACAGGGGCAGACTAAGCGGCGCAAACAAGATCGCCAAGCGTGATGGGACGGCATCCAGCGCGTCCAGGGGCTAGAAGCGAAATTAACTCAATTTTTATGAGTTCCCGCCAAGATGGTGCGAATTCCTATGAGCCCCTCCGAAATGGGCTCCACGGGAGAGGGAACAAGCGTGAGAGACGGGATCAAGACGACACGGCCCGACCGGGTCCGGCTTTGGATCAATGCCCTCCTGATCGCCCTGGTTATCGGGATCAGCGCCTGGGGCTGCATCCAACTGACGCTCAGCAGCGGCAGGGTGGCGAGCATTTGGCTCGGCAACGGAATCCTTCTCGCGATTCTGCTGCGCTCACCCTCCCGCAACTGGGCGACCTATATCCTTGCCGGGCTCCTTGGAAACATCGCGGCGAACCTCTCATCCGGCGATCCGCTGGTGCTCTCGCTTGGACTTGCGCTCTGCAATTCCTTTGAAGTCCTGGTCGCGGCCTATCCCTTGCGTTTCCTGCTCGGTCCCAACTTCAGCGTGGTCAAAAGCCGCGGGTTTGCCGCCTTCATATCCTTTGCGATCCTGCTCGCCCCGGCCGCCACGGCGCTGATGGCCGGCGCCCTCCTGGGCGTAATGGCAGACGCAAACTTCATCGAGACCTTGACCGTCTGGTACCCGGCCGACGCCTTGGGCATGGCGATCATGGCGCCGCTGCTGCTGGCGGTGAAGAAGCACGAGGTTCTCCAGCTTCTGGCGCCGGGCGCGCGTTTGCGGAGCCTTGGCGTCCTCTCGGTGCTACTCTCCGTCACCCTCCTGGTTTTTGCAGGGGAGGACCCACGGCTCGCCTTCCTGGTCTTCGTTCCTCTGGTGATCGCGGTGCTGCAACTCGGCTTTGCCGGCGGCGCGGCGGCGATCTTCATGATGGGGGGCGTGGCCCTTTACTACACCATCGCCGGCGACGGCCCCTTCGCTCTGGCCACGGGGAGCCACGCACGCGAGCAGGTCATTCTGTTACAGGGCTTCATCGCCTGCGCTTTGCTCATCGCTTTGCCGCTCGCCGTGATCATCGAGCAGAGTGCGCGCCTGACCCTCGATCTTGAACGCGCCAACGGAAAGCTGGCGGAGATCGCGACCACTGATCCGCTGACCGGCCTGCCCAACCGGCGGCTGCTGGACCGTACGGTGTTAATCGAGTGGCGGCGCGCCCAACGCAGCGGCGAGCCGCTGTCGGTGGTGATTATCGATGTCGACAACTTCAAGGCCTACAACGATCTCTATGGGCACCCCGCAGGGGACCGCTGCCTCAAGATGCTGGCGGAGACCTGCAATGGCTGTCTGCGGCGGCCGGGCGACCTCTTCGCACGCTACGGCGGCGAAGAGTTCATCGCGGTGCTGCCCGACACCCCTGCTGAGGGCGCGCGCCATGTCGCCGAACGCATGCGCGTCGCCGTGGAATTGGCGCAGATCGAGCACCGCCTCGCACCGGGCAACCAGGTGACCATCAGCCTGGGCGTCGCCACGCTCGCCGACGGCTTGCCGAAGAGCTCGGAGGAGCTCTTGGAGTGGGGCGACAAGGCGCTCTACCAGGCAAAGAGAGCGGGGCGCAACCAAGTGGTGAGCGCATCCCGGGACATCCTGCTGCCGGAGAGATCCTCCTCGATCCAGGGAGCTGCCTCCTCCGCCGGCTGACCGGAGACGCGGGGCTGGAGGCGAAGAAGCGGGAGGCCAAGTGGGAGGGCTCTGGCCCCCTGCATCCCTCAAGCGGGCCCCAGGCGGATCACGGCACAAGAAAAAGGGGCCCGGCA
>JARRJC010000014.1 GCA_037379885.1 Limibacillus sp. | reverse complement strand
GAATAGCGCTGTACCTTGGAGCGTCTGCTTTTAGCCAATAGCAGACGTGTCATCTGAGCAATTTGAGGATGTGGTAGGCTTCCGGACAATCGATCCATTTGGATGTGATCGAAGAGGGAGAATTTCTGATGATGATGCGCATTCTATCTGCAGCTCTGCTGTTCACCTTTGCCGCCCTTCCAGCCACCGCTCAAGAAGCCAATCGAGCGCTCACCAAGGTGAAGGGCGATGTTTGGCGCTTCCAGAATAACTTTCACTACTCGATGCTTATTGAAACCGCTGATGGCGTGGTCGTGACCGACCCCATCAACGCGGAGGCCGCTTCTTGGCTGAAGGCAGAGATTTACGAGAGGTTCCAGAAGCCGGTCATTTATCTCATCTACAGCCACAGTCATGGTGATCATGCCTCGGGCGGCTCTATCTTTGCTGAGACGGCGGTCGTCATAGCAGAGGCAAATTCGCCTGCCGAGATCGACGGGGTCGTCCCTGACTACCGTATCGCTGAACGGTCGTTGCTGCGTGTCGGAGGCAAGACCCTTGAATTAGTGCCCATAGGGCCGGGCCACGGGCAGGATATGATGGTCGTTGTGGTGCGGCCAGAGAATGTCGCCTTCGTTGTAGATGTAGTCAGCCCCGGCAGGTTGCCTTATCGCGACTTCCCCGGCGCCGACATCAATGGACTTATGGACCAGATACGCGCAGTTCAGGCTCTTAGGTTTGAGATAATGCTTCCCGGTCACAGCCGACTAGGTAACCAGTCGGATTCCGAGGAGGCTCTTGCGTATCTTCAGTGGCTTAAGGAGGCGGTGGCTAGCCAACTTCGCGCAGGCAAGTCGGTTGATGAAATCGTTGCGAACCTCGACACGAGCCGGTGGTCGAACATGATGGCATACGACCAATGGATGGACCTGAACATCCAGGGAATGGCCCGATGGTTAGAAGCAAGCGGAGAGCTACAAAACTAGACCTCAGAAAGCGGGCAATTTCATTGGAATGATTGTCCGCTTCTAGCTAGGAGCGGAAGCTCCATCATGAACTCAATGCTGCCGAACCCCGCATTAGGGCTGACCCCCTCAATATTTCTGCGGGACGTATAGCTCGCTGGGAAGCACCTGGCGTTCATAGTTTGCGTTAAAGACTCGATCGGGCAGCGCGACCTTTTCTTGGCTCACTTCCTCATAGGGAATTTGGCTGATGAAATGATCGATGCAATTCAAACGCGCTCGCTTCTTGTCGTTTCCCTCCACAATGTACCAGGGGGCTTCAGAAATGTTTGTCCGATCGAACATCTCCTCCTTAGCCTTGGTATAGTCTTCCCACCGGACACGGGATTGCAGGTCCATGGGACTCAGCTTCCACTGCTTCAAAGGATCGTGGATACGCATCAGGAAGCGCATCTGTTGTTCCTCGTCTGTGATGGAGAACCAATACTTGATCAGGATTATGCCGGAGCGAACCAGCGAGCGCTCGAATTCCGGGACGTCCCGAAAGAAGCGCTCAACCTCCTCTTCGTCCGCAAAGCCCATCACCCGCTCCACACCGGCCCGGTTGTACCAAGAGCGGTCGAAGAGCACGATTTCGCCGCCAGCAGGAAGATGGGGTACATAGCGCTGGAAGTACCACTGGCTTTTCTCACGGTCGCTGGGTGCGGGCAAAGCCACGACGCGGCAGATTCTTGGGTTGAGCCTTTGCGTAATGCGCTTTATGACGCCGCCCTTGCCCGCGCTGTCGCGCCCCTCGAAGATCACGACGATCTTAGCTTTGCTATGCGCAACCCAGTCCTGAAGCTTTATCAACTCGGCTTGGAGCGTCAGCAGCGTCTTGAAGTAATCCCTGCGTTCCATCGACGGAGGGTGGACATCCTTGTAGATCCGCCTCAACTCGAGCGATAGCGCCGGTTCCGACATCTCCAGTTCATAGTCCTCGTCCAGGGTGTCGGCGAGTTCGGCTTCCAGCCAAGCCAACTTCTCGGAATCGTCCTTTGAGGCACTCACTCTCTGGCTCCTTGCTTGTTGGTCGCGAATCAATCTCGACTGCAGGTTGGCCTGGCTAGCGTGATCGTTCGTTGATTTGTCTCAAAACCCTAGGGGCTCCTCAAAGAAACCTGTTTGGTATCTCTCTGAAGCTTGCCGCTGCCGCTCCTCAGCCAGCCGCAAGCTCATTGAGTTGCACCATTAAACCGGAAGAGACCGCCACGCCGTTGGTTTCCGCTATTAGCCAAAAGCGGACACGGACTTAGATGAGTGCAGGATCTTGCGATCATTCCTGAGTTGACTCTCGAAATCGCTTGGCAAAGCTCTGTTCCTCTCCTGACCGCTGGAAAGGATGGCTGATTGGCATTTGAAGTGGCGGAAAATTGGTTCGACTGGGTCGAACTGGACGATGGCGTCACTCTGATTTGGGAGCCATACGTGGACCCGCTCATCCGCTGCAACATCTGGCACGTCCGCGGAGAGAGCCGCGACCTGTTGGTCGACAGCGGCCTCGGGATCGCGAGCTTATCTGAGGCTGCGGCAAGCCTGTTTCGGCGGCCGTTGACAGCCGTCGCCACCCATACGCACTACGACCACGTGGGCGGGCTTCATGAGTTTGAAGAGCGGGTGGTCCACCGCCTAGAAGCAGAGGAGCTGCGCGAGCCCAAGGGGTTCGCCTCGCTAAGAGCTGCAGACTTCGACGCCGGCGTCGCAGCTAGCTTCCGCGATGCGGGCCTCGACTTGCCCGAGGTGATGCTGGAAGCCCTGCCCCGACCGGGTTACGACATTGCCGCCTATGCCCTGAATCCCGCGCCAGCCACCCGCCTTGTCGACGAGGGCGACGTTATTGAGGCCGGAGGGCGGCGCTTCGAGGTTTTGCATCTGCCCGGGCATTCGCCCGGCAGTATTGGGCTTTGGGAGGCGCAGAGTGGCGTCCTTTTCTCCGGTGATGCGATCTATGACGGCCCACTCCTCGATGGGCTTCCGGGGTCCGACGTCGGGGCCTACGTCGCGACCATGAAACGTCTCTTGGAGCTCCCCGTTCGGGTGGTCCACGCCGGCCACGATGCGAGCTTCGGTCGTGAGCGCCTATATGAACTTGCCCGGGCCTATTTGCAGGACCGCGCCTGACAGATAGCGCGCCCGTCAGCGTTGTCCGCTGCCGGCTAGTAGCGCACCAACGCCCCCGCTTTTTGAAAGCAATGGAGCCAATCCTTCAACGCGCTTGTGCGTCAACCGCTGGGCTGTCTTGCCGCGGCTTGCAGGGGGCTGGACCCCAAGATTGCGGTAATGAACTCCGAGAACAGCTCGCCCTGGGAGCTGATCCTGAGTTTAGAGTAGATATTCTTCCGATGAATCCGGACGGTTCCCGACGAGATGCTCAGCATCTTCCCGATAGCGTCTGCGGAATGCCCCCTGAGGGTCAGTTCCACAACTTCGCGCTCACGCGGCGTCAGCACGCCCTCGCCGATGCTGTTGAAGGCGTATTCGATGCGGCGCTCCATGGTCGAGGAGTCGCCTGTCTCCTCCAGCCCAAGGCCCCGCCAGTTCTTCCGGCAGGCTGCATCGATCAGCGGCCAAAGCTTCTTCAGGGTCCGCATCTCAGCATTTGAGAAGCGCTTTTCCGTGCGCATCAGGGAAATGACGATGTTGAGCTTCCGGTTGATATTGATGAGAAACCCGATCTCCTCGGCCAGCCCGGTCTGCGCGTAGTAGTTCCGATAGTACTCCCCCTGATAAAAGCGGTCGGGCGCGATCTCGCGCAGGCGCCAAAGGCCCGGTTCACGCGGCCCGAGGCTGGCCAGGAAGAAGGGATCAAGAAGGTAGGGGCCCTCCTGGTACTCCTCGACATGCAGAATGCGCCGCTTGGGCGTGAAGTCGTCGAAGAGGTCGAGCGGACGGGCGTGACCGGCATAACCGAAGATAACCGTGAACTCGTAGGGCAGCGTGTCGTGCAAGGACTGCGCGAGGATGGACGCAAAGCCCTCGGTTCCAATCCCCTCGATGATTCGACCCGCCGATTCCAACCAGTCCATTCTAAGAAAGCCTCTAACAATCGGTGTATGACAGAATTAATACCCCAAAAGGCATATTTACAGAAACGCCCGTTTTTCTTTGGATTGTTTTGATCATGCAATATGAGATGCAGCTACAGAAAAGTCGATGGCCTTGGCAGAACCGGCATACAACGACAACGATCAAGCAAAGCAACGACAGCAGATCGCTGAGTTTCGCGGAGTCACCAAGGCCTTCGGCGACGTGCTGGCGGCACGTGACTTGAATCTCACCATAGGGGCCGGCGAGTTCCTGTCGTTCCTGGGTCCGTCCGGCTGCGGCAAGACAACGGCACTGCGCATGCTGGCGGGTTTCGAGACGCCGACAGAGGGCGAGATCCTGATCGACGGCGAGGTGGTCAACGGTCTGGAGCCTTACCGAAGGCCGGTGAACATGGTCTTCCAGAGCTACGCCCTGTTCCCGCATCTAACTGTTTTCGACAACATCGCTTATGGGTTGCGCCAGCAGCGGCCGCGAATGCCCAGGGCCGATATCACGGACAAGGTGACGCGCGCGCTCGAGGTGGTGCGCCTGACCGGATATGAAAGCCGCCGCACCTGGGAGATGTCCGGCGGTCAGCAGCAGCGGGTCGCGCTCGCCCGCGCCATCGTCAACGAACCGAAAGTGCTGCTGCTGGATGAACCTCTGGCCGCCCTCGACCGGAAACTGCGCAAGGAGATGCAGATCGAGCTGCAGGACCTTCAACGCCAACTCGGGATCACCTTCATCCTCGTGACGCACGACCAGGAGGAGGCCTTGTCCCTCAGCGACCGCGTCTGCGTGATGCGAGATGGCCGAATCGTTCAGGTCGGCAGCCCACAGGAACTCTACGACAGCCCCAATTCACGCTATGTCGCCGACTTCGTCGGCACGTCAAACTTCTTCGACGGCCGGGTCATGGCGGTGGAGGCCGGACGCGCGACACTGCAGACGGAGAGCGGACATCGCTTCTCCGGTGAAGCGAGCGCGAATATCAGCGCAGGAGAAGAGGGCTGTCTGAGCATCCGCCCGGAGCAGATCCGGCTGGCGCGCAACGCCAGTGACGGCAGCTTGGAGGTAACCGTCCAGAACAGAATCTTCCTCGGCGAACACACCGAGTATCTCGCCCGCAACGAAGCCCTTGGAAACATCATCATCTTGGCCCCCCGGCAAGCCGAGGCCGGAGCGCTTGGCTTCGATACGGGCGAACGCGCGCATGTCAGTTGGAGTGGGGATGCCGCATTGATCCTCAAGCGAGACTGACGAACTCCAACCCAACGAACAGGGAGACGAAAAATGAAGGACCACGATCCGATTTCGAAAAAGAAATTCATGGAAGAACTCCGCCGGTTCCAGAAGGGGTCGGTCACCCGCAGACACTTCCTGGGCGTGACCGGTCTGGGCGCCGCCACGGCGGTCCTCGGTGCCGCGGTGCCGGGTCTCCGCCCGGGCATCGCCAAAGCCGACAGCCACATCGGCGACCGGGTCGTGCTCGCGACCTGGCCGAACTACCACGATCCGGCGAACTTCGAGATGTTCACCGACAACACCGGCGCCTTCGTGCAGGTAAACGTCTTCGGCTCGAACGAGGAGATGCTCGCCAAGTTGCAGGCGGGTGGCAGCGGCTGGGACGTTTTCGTTCCAACCAACTACACGATTACGACCTACGTGGCCGAGGACCTCATCGAGCCGCTGGACGTCTCCAAGCTGTCCAACTACGACGCCAGCGCCTTCGACCCGCGCTTTGCCGATGCGGGCACGGTCGATGGGACGCTTTACGCAGTTCCGAAGAACTGGGGAACCACCGGTTTCGCCGTGAACACCTCGCACGACGGAGGCAAGCCTTTCACGACTTGGAAGGACTTCTTCGACCGCACGATGGATGACTACTCGGGCCGCACCATGGTTCACGACTATCAGCTGACGACCATCGGCAACGCGCTCAAGTACTTCGGGTACTCCTTCAATTCGGTGGACCCCGCCGAACTCGCCGATGCGGAAAAGCTCCTGATCGACGTCAAGCCGCACCTCTTCGCCATCTCTTCGGACTATCAGCCTGCAATGCGCTCGGGTGACGCCTGGCTGACCATGTGCTGGACCGGCGATGGCAAGCAGTTGAACTCGGACATTCCCGAGATCGACTATGTGCTCGGCAAAGAAGGCGGGGAGATCTGGAGTGACTACTACGCCATCCCGAAGGGCGCGCCGCACCGCGAGGCCGCCTATGCCTTGATCAACCACATGCTGAACCCGGAAGTGAACGCCCGCGAGGTTCTGGCCCATGGCTACCCCGTTGCGGACAGCCGGACCAACGCGCTCCTGCCGCAGGAGATGCTGGAGGACCCGATCCTCTATCCGGCCCAGGACCTTCTGGACGCCCTGGAGTTCGGTGCAGCGGCGACCCTGACGGACCCGAACCGCGCGGAACTGCTCGCGCGCTTCAAGTCCGCCTAACGACCCGAGGGGGCGGCGCCAGGCATGACCCGGACCGAGCGAAACTGGCTGCTCGTCGCACCGGCGGCGGCGTGGTTTCTGGTCATGCTGGTGCTGCCCCTCAGCGTCGTTTTGATCTTCAGCTTTGGAGAGCGGGGACCGGCCGGCGGCTATGTCCCCGCCTTCACCTTCGAGCAATACGCCAATCTTCCCGCGCGGCTGACCGCTTTCAAGAACACCATGATCCTGGCGCCCTTGGGAACGCTCGCGGCGATGCTGATCGCCTATCCGCTGGCTTACCAGCTTGCGGTGCGAACCAGTGCGAAGTGGAAGACGCTCCTGCTCGTGCTGGTCATCGTTCCCTTTTGGACCAGCATTCTCATCCGCAGCTACGCTTGGATCTATATCCTCGGCGGCCGGGGCATTCCCCAACTGCTTGAGGCCGTGGGGATCGGCGACGTTCAGCTCATCTACACGCCCTTCGCCGTTCTGATCGGCATCATCTACGGCTATCTGCCGCTGATGGTCTTTCCGATCTACGTGAGTCTGGACCGCCTGGACAAGCGGCTGCTGGAGGCGTCTTCCGACCTCGGCGCGCGGCCCTTGGCGACCTTCTTCAAGGTCACCGTGCCGCTCTCGATCCCGGGCGTGGCGACCGGCTGCATGCTGGTTTTCATACTGCTGATGGGGGAGTTCCTGATCCCCGCGCTGCTCGGGGGCGGAAAGGTGTTTTTTGTCGGCAACGCGTTGGTGGACCTTTTCCTCCAGTCGCGCAACTGGGCCTACGGCTCCGCCGTGGCCTTCACGTTGATTGTGATCATGCTGGTGACGGTCACTCTCTACATGCGGTTGATCGCGCGTTTGAACACGCAGCGCGACGACACCTCGATCATGTGAGCGCCGGCCATGAGGATTTACGCCTTCGTCGTCTACCTGTTCCTCTACGCCCCGATCGGGATCATCGCGCTGTTCAGCTTCAACGCCGGCCGCCATGCGAGCGACCTTCAGGGCTTTTCGGCCAAGTGGTATGGCCGCGCATTGAACAACCCCTTCGTGATGGATGCGCTGGAGACGAGCCTCTTCGTCGCTTTCGTCTCGGCGACTCTCGCCAGCGTCGTGGGCACGCTCGCCGCTGTCGGCTTGCAAGGCATCCGGGGACCGGCGCGCGCGATCTTTGATTCCATCATCTACATCGCCGTGATGATTCCCGGAATCGTGATCGGCATAGCGACCCTGATCGCACTGGTGACGGTCTTCGACGTGGTGAATCCCTGGCTGGCTTCGATCTGGCCGGAAGATGCCGAACCGCCGTCCCTCTCCATGGGCACGATCTCGCTGGTCGCCGCCCACACCATGTTCACCATGGCGCTGGTCATCATAATCGTCAGAGCGCGGCTCGCCGGCCTTGAGCAGGCCTTGGCCGAAGCCTCCGCGGACCTCTATGCCACGCCCTTCGGCACCTTCAGACAGGTAACGCTGCCCTTGATCGCGCCCGCGATCCTTGCCGGTTTCCTGCTTAGCTTCACCTTCAGTTTCGACGATTTCATCATCGCCTTCTTCGTCGCCGGGTCGGAGACGACACTGCCGATCTATATCTTCTCGTCGATCCGCCGTGGCATCACGCCAGAGATCAACGCCATTGGAACGATGGTGATGGTGGTTTCGCTCATCCTGCTGATCATCGCCCAGCTTATCCTTCGCCGCGGCCCGAAACACTGAGGACGCCGGCAACACTTGGAGATTCGAATGTTACTAGAGGGACATGTCGCACTCGTCACAGGCGCAGCCTCCGGGATCGGGGCGGCGGGAGCAAAGGCCTTGGCGCGCGAGGGCGCGCAGGTCGTGTTGGCGGACAAGAACTTGAGCGGCGCGGAGGCGATTGCGCAGGGCCTTCGCGAAGAGGGTTGGAAGGCTGAGGCGCTTGAGCTTGACGTAACCGACGACACGGCTCTTCGCGCCGCCGTCGGTGGTACGGCAGAGCGCTACGGACATCTTGATATCCTGCACTCTCACGTCGGCATCCAGATTGAAGGCAAGCTGGAGCAGGTGGCGGTCGACGACATGGACGCATCCTGGGCCATCAATGTCCGATCGCATTTCGTGGCCGCACAAGCCGCCATTGTCCCGATGCGCCGGCAGGGTGGCGGCAGCATCATCATCACCTCGTCCAATTCCGGGGTCCAATACGATCGCGGAATGATCGCCTACGCCACGACCAAGCACGCCATCTTGGCGATGACCCGGCAGATGGCCGCCGATTACGCACATGAGGGAATTCGCTTCAACGCCCTATGCCCTGGCTTCATCGACACGCCCTTCAACAGGGGGTTCGAGGTTCAGATGGGCGGGCGCGACAAGCTGGAATCCTATATCGCAAACGCCATTCCGATGGGCCGCTTCGGCACGGTGGAAGAAATCGCCGATGGTGTTGTCTTCCTGGCCTCTGAAAGATCCTCCTTCATGACCGGGCATGCCCTCGTCATCGACGGTGGGGAGTGCATTTGACCCTCTAGCGGGGATCGCCAGACGACACAACGGCAGATCGCTTCGCCCCTGGAAGCGGAGACCCGCCCAGGTGATGCTTCTAGAGGACGGCTTTCCCCGAAAAAGCGAGGAGCGCGACCCCGGCGAATGCTGGCGTCTCTGGCGACCCTCTCAAACTAGAGGGAGATCTGGAGGAGGAGTGGTGGCGGAGGCAGTCTGGAGCGAACTCATCTCTGAGCAAAATTCCCTGCTAACCTGGAAAATACAGGGAAATTCCAAGATCTTGGCGCGGACACGCTCATCTTAGTAATGCCAAGCACCTGATTTTGCAGTCAAAATTGGATGATTTCCCTAATGAGCCAAACAGGGAAATAGAATCGAGGATCAGGGAATTTCTTTTCGATAATGAGGCCCCATGATCTCTCGGCCATCCTCGTAGCTCTAAAAGGCGCCGTGGATGCAAAGACCAAACAATCGTTATGCAGATTGTGATGGCCTAAAGATCGCTTATCAGGTGATTGGAGAGGGTCCAGTAAACCTGCTTCATATCCAATGATGGTCAACCACCATCGAACAGGCTTGGGAATAGGTGTCCGCCAATCCCCGTCAGTCTTGCAGTGCGTCAGCGCGCCGCTTCTTGTCCCGCTCCAGATGAACCGGCAGAACCCGCCCATAGAGTTGGCGCGTCCGCTCAACACGGCCACACATGCCCGGTTCGTTGGCGTAGGAGAAAATCCCAACGTAGCGCGGCAGCGACCCTTCGACAGCGGTGACCTGGTGCAAGGAGTAGCGGCCAAGGAAAATCTGTAGATCACCCGGTTGAAGTTCGAGGGAGCGCACCTTGGTTTGATCGCCATCCATAACCGCAGCCACTTGGTCGTAGTTCTCAGACTCCGCGGATCGCAACTGGGGGCAGTACTGGAACAGGCCGCCCCGTTCCGCTGGCTGAATGCCCAGTGTCACCGTGTAGGTGTTGGTATCGAAGTGCCATGGGAAACCGCCACCGGGATCAACCACATTGATAATGACGTCCGCCAGGGGATCGTCATAGCGGTAGAAGGATCCTTCTTTCTCCTTTAGCGAACGTCTTATGAAGTCCGTGAATCTCGGCCACTCGTAGATCGCCCGAAGCAGGCTCTCATGGCCAAAGTTATCGGCGGGTACAAAGGCGTTGGACCGCTCATTGAAGCGGCGGCGCGGGTGGTCCGGCGGAAGCTCTTCGTCATCCGAGGTGAAGTAGGGATTCACCCGGTTGAAGGAACGATGCGCAAAACAGGCGACGCGGTCGCCCTCCTCCTTGAGCGCTCGGGCGGCCGCCGGTTTCACGAATCCGTCCAGTTTGGCGCAGCCCTGACGCTCTAAGTTTTCGTGGATACTCTCCAGCAGGCGATTGAATTCCGCAGAGCCGGGTTGGTGAATTGGATAGCGTTGCAGGTCTATGCCGTCTTCTGCCGATACCATAGCTTTGCCCCCACAAATGACAGCTGTTCGACAGGAGATTGTTGCGCCGCTTTTCCGGTTCCAGCAATCACTTTGCTTGCAGGGCAAGTATCGCCCTGAAACCGGCGGTCGCTGGAGAGCAGCGCCCCTCATGGAAGGCGGAAACCTTGAAGCCTTGGAGATCCGCGCAGCGACCAGCTGACGACCAGCCACAACTCCCGCGCAGATCTCTGTTTCTTCGGCCGCCCCTTTTTATGGTCGATCGAAAGGCGCAAGATCGACCCTGAAGAATGAGGGTTGACGATGCCGGGAACTGCGAAGCTTTTGTCGATGGCGACTGCCTTGCCGGAACACCGACTATCGCAGGAGTGGGTTCGCGATTGGGCGCATCGGCATTTCGGCAGCCGTGGCTTTCCCATAACGGCCTTGTTGTCCGCCTACGACAATGCGGGAGTAGAGGAACGATGGGCGGCCATGCCGCCGGAATGGTATGGCCAGCCACATGGCTGGATCGAGCGTTCGGATATCTACAGCAGGATTGGGTTGGACCTGATGGAAGCCGCCGCACGCGATTGCCTGACCGCTGCCGGAATGGAGGCATCAGACGTGGACTCGCTCCTGTTTATCAGCAGCACCGGTGTCGCCACGCCGTCGCTCGACGCCCTGCTGATGGACAGATTGCCGTTCCGAGAGGACGTGCAGCGATTGCCGGTTTTCGGCCTTGGGTGCGCGGGTGGAGTGATTGGTCTGGGGCAGGCTGCGGGCCTTGCAGAGGCGCAGCCCGGCAAGCGGGTGTTGCTGCTGGCGCTCGAACTCTGCTCGCTGAACTTTCGCGAAGATGACCTGACAAAAGGAAACGTGATCGCCACGGTGCTGTTTGGAGATGGCGCGGCGGCGGCCCTGGTTTCCTGCGACGGTCCGGATGCGGCGCCGCGGTTGACGGCCTCCGCGCAACATCGCTGGCCGGAAAGCCGAGGGGTGATGGGTTGGAGCATCGAAGAGGACGGCCTTGGGGTCATCTTCTCAAGGGATATTCCAGCCATCATTCGGTCCGATGCCCGGTCGGTTGTCGAAAAATTCCTCGAAGACCGCGGCATGACCTCCCATGACATTGTCCACACCGCTTGCCACCCCGGAGGCGCCAAGGTCGTTTCTGCGTTGGAGGCCGTTCTGCAGCGCCAGCAAGGCGACCTGCAGCATGAAAGGGAGGTGCTGCGCAAGTTCGGGAACATGTCATCGCCGACCGCGCTCTTCGTTCTTTCCCATCTATTGGAGGCGGAGGATTGGGAGTTGAAGGGCCCCACCTTTTCATTGGCTCTCGGCCCCGGCTTCACCTGCGCGCAGCAGCTTCTGGAGCCGGGCCATAGGGCATGAATGTCGGATTGCCGCAAATCCTGGTTATCCTGGTCGCCGTTCAGCGGCTTATCGAGCTATGGGTCGCTCGGCGAAACACCAAACGTCTTCTGGCACGCGGCGGCCAGGAGGTTGGTCGTAGGCACTACCCGGTTATCATTGCCTTGCACAGCGCCTGGTTGCTCTCAGTGTTTCTCCTTGGTGACCCCGACGGGGGAGTGCTCTGGTTGGCTCTCGGCGCCTTCCTGGTGCTCCAGACCATCCGTGTCTGGGTTGTGCTCAGCCTGGGGGAATACTGGACGACACGCATAATCACCCTGCCCGGCGAACCCCTCGTGAAGAGAGGCCCCTACCGATTCCTCCGTCATCCCAACTACGCAGTGGTGGTTGGCGAGATCGCATTGCTTCCCATTGCCTTCGGGCTCTGGAAGACGGCTCTGATCTTCAGCCTTCTCAATGGGGCAATCCTATGGGTTCGCATAAGAGCGGAAGAGTCCGCCATATCGACTCGCAGAGACATCAGAACCTAGTAGAGATGCCATAGGGCTCCAACCGAGGGCCCGCTATTGGTTCAGAGCCGATGTGACCAGAAGGGCGCTCGGCGCCGAGCCGGCTTATATTTTGAACACATTCGAATTTATGATTATGATTTCCATCCTGCTCGAATGACTCGATGGCGATGGAGGAATCGATGAGATTTGTCGGACTGGTTGCTTTAGCAATGCTGCTCCTTACCAGGCCTGACGGCGGATTTGCCGAAGAGCTGCAAGTCAAGCTGAATGGAGATACTCCAAGCGTGACGGTCCAGACGCCGGATGGACCCGTAGAGATCATGCGAAATCAGGACGTCGACGCAACGATCGATCCTGCTTACGCCAAGACGTCCAGACCATGTCCTCCCTTCTGCATTCAGCCAATGCAAGTTGCGCCCGGCGTGAGAACAGTCGGTGAGATGGAGCTGCTCGCCTTCGCGGAGAAAGGGGGGAAGCTGATCGATGGTCGTACGATCGAATGGCACTTAGAAGGCACCATCCCGGGAGCGATCAATATGCCATACACGGAGATGGCTGGCCGTCTCGATGAAATAGGTTGTGAGAAGCGGGATGGCGCCTGGGATTGCCGAAATGCCGAGGAAGTCTTGCTGTTCTGTAATGGCCCATGGTGCGGACAATCACCAATGGCCATCAAAGCAATGCTTCGCGAGGGCTACCCCGCAGAAAAGATCATGTACTACAGAGGAGGGATGCAAGCCTGGCATTCCCTGGGCCTTACCGTTGTAGAGGGCATGATGTAGTTTCCGCGCAGGCCGCTGCGACTACAGGTTCCTCGGGATCCCGGCGAACCTTCTCTTGTGATGCACCTCGGCTCTTGTCTAGGAACGGGCTACGAGGGCCCGTCCTTGAAACTCGCCAAGCCTGATTGCCCCATGTTCCCGAGCTGTTGATGAATTGGCGCACGGCCTATTGGCGCGGCTCTATCAAGCTACCCTCAACCACGCGGTCGGTTGGGTAGAGCACAACCTGATCGCCTTTGTTCAGGCCGTCGCGCAGTTCTGCGTGGGTTTGGTTTCGGAGGCCTATCTCGACCGCTACGCTGACGGCGCGCCCTTCCTGGACCCTGAACACCTTCCATTGGCCGTCTTCACTGAAGAGCGCGCCGATCGGTAAAGAGAGCACGTGCGTATCTTGCAAGATCACATCGACATTGACCCGGTAACCGTGCCCCAGCCTGGACAGGCGGTCCTGCGTCTCGATGAAGTCGATGAGCACGTCCACCCGCTGCTCTTCGATGCCCAAGGCCGACACCTTCGTGTAGCCATAGGGCTCAACCCGTCGAACCACACCATTGAGGTCTGGGCCACCCCAGCCGGATACGATGACTTGCTGGCCGGGCTCCACCTTGACTGCGTCCTCTGAAAGCAGATCGACGACGACCTGCAGGTCCCGTGGATCTCCGATATCGACCAGCGGCTGTCCCGGCTGCACGACGGTTTCACTTTCCTGCAGGACGCGCAGCACCTCCCCATCGACGGGCGCGCGCAAGGTCAGGCATTCGCAGTCGCCAGACTGCTCCTGTCCAAGTGACGGCGACGTAAGCCGGGCCTCCGCCACCTCCAGTTCATGGCTGCGCATGTCCAGAGCCGCTTGCGCGGTTAAAAGCCCGGCAGCGGCGATCCGATGCGCCCGCTCCGCCTGATCCAGAACGCGCTTGGCGACGGTGCCCCTGGCGAAGAGGGAGCGCGCCCGCTCCAACTCGCTCTCGGCGAAGGCCAGCTCGGCTTGGCTGGAGGTCAGTTCGGCTTGGGCCAGTTCACGGGCCGAACGCGCAGCTTCCACGTTCGCCCGCGCCTCACCCTCGCTGCGCAGGTCGAGGAAGGTGGGGACGGCAGGCTCGATCCGCGCCAGCGCCGTATCACCCGCGATCACGGGGTCGCCCTCCTCCGCGCTGATCCTCAGCAGGCGTCCGCCCACCGGCGCGGAAAGCGTATAGACCTCACGCACCTCGGCCTTGCCCTCCTCCTCGACGGTCACCCGAAGCCTCCGCTCTTCGATGCTGGCGAGGTCGACCGGGATCGCCTGCGGGCGGAAGGCATAGGCAAGGCCGGCGGCAACAAGCAACACGATGAAGCCCCAGATCAAAAGACGGCGGCCTGCTGTCGTCATGACGCTCTCCTCATTCTCGTTCCATCCCGCTCATCTTCATTCCCTCGTCTTAAGAACCGCGATCAGGTCCAGGCGGTCCAGTCGGCGTCGCACCAGGAGGGCGCAGGCAAGGGCAGTGGCGATGATGATGACCGCCGCAAGACCAAGCGTGGACTCTTCGACGACCAGGGGAACCCGGAAGAGCTCCGTCGCGAACTGCCGGGAGAGGTACCAAGCCAGCGCGATACCTATGGCGCCGCCCAAGGGCAGCGCGACGAACGTCAGCACGCCGATTTCGCCCAATAGTACGTACGCTATTTCCAGACGGGTGAACCCGAGAACGCGCAAGGTCGCCAGTTCGCGCGCCCGCTCCGAAAGTGCAATGCGCACCGAGTTGTAGACGACCCCGAAAGCCAGGGTGCAGGCGAAGACCGTGAAGAAGGAAACGAAGATGTAGATGGTCTCGCCCACGGTTTGCCTGAAGCTGGTGATGTTGGCGGAGCGGAAGTTCACGGCGCTGATCGCCGGAGTCTTCTTCACCGCCTGGAAGAATTGCTTCTTGTTGGCGGGATCGATCCGCACCTGTGCGAGGTTCACCTGGGGGCTCTCGCCCAAGAAGCGCGAAAGCACCCCGGCTTCCATGTAGAGAGGCGCGTCGATATAGGAATCGAACAGTCCGGCCACGGTCACCTGAGCCGCGGGCCGGCGCCCTTCAAGCACTTCCAGAAAAACCGTCTCGCCAGGCTCCACATCGAGCACGCCGGCCAGGGTGGTGGAGATGAGAAGCCCGTCGGGCGGCGGGGCGATCGCCCCTCGTTTGATGTCATGGATCGGACTAAGGCTGGCGTCGGATGCAACCCCCATGACCGCTTGCCGCCGGCTTACCGGCCCTTTGCTGACCCGGCCTGAAACGCTGAGCGCGGTCTCCACGGACAGAACCCCGGGTAGCGCGGCCAAGTCGTAGCGGCTTCGGGCCGCGCGCTTTTCGACCAGGGCCAGCGTGGCGTCCTGATGCTGTGCGTTGAAGAAAGTCTGCTCAATGATCTCGTCGATGGCGTCGGTCCACTGTAGCGCCAGAAAGAGCACGGCAAACGAAAGCGCGACGCCAAAGGAGGAGGCCAAGGCGCGCAGCGGCCAACGTATGATCCGCCGCGCGATCATGCGCGAAGGTTCGTCCAGAAAGAGCGCCGCCGCCGTGCCGGACAAGCGAGTGCGACGGAACACCGGCGGTGCGGGCGGGCGCATCGCCTCGGCGGGCGGCAAGGCCGCGGCCCTGCGCATGGCCCCAAGGCTGCCTCCCAAGGCGGCGACGAGGCTCGCCAAGGCGGCGATGGCGTAACTCTCGGCCCCCGGCCTATAGAGTAGAAACGGGAAGCGGTAGAATTCTCCATAGAGCCGCGTATTGAAATGACCCAGCCAACTTCCCGCAACGAAGCCTATGACGACACCCAGAAGGGCGATGGCCAGAACCAGCTTCGCGTAGTGCCACCCGACCGCGATGCTGCTGTAGCCAAAGGCTTTCAGCAGTCCGATCTCGCCCCGCTCTGTGGCGACGATCCGGCTCATGACCATCTGAGTCAGGAACGCGGAGACCGCCAGGAAGATAGCGGGCAGCAAGCTCGCCATGTTCTTTTGCTGGGCGATCTCGTTCTGAAGAAACCAGTTGGAGAGTTGATCCTCGCGCCCGTAGGCGCCTACCCCGCCATATTCGGCGAGAAGATCATCGAGCGGCGCTATCACACTCTGCGGATCAATGCCGCGCAACAGCGACAGGTGAATCTCGTTGAAGGCCTGTTCCATATCGAAGGCCGCGGCCAGTGCCTCGCGGCCCATCCAAACCACGCCAAACCGGGTTTCGTCAGGCATCAGGCCGCCTGGCGCGATGACATAGACGAATTCAGGGGCCAGCGCGAGGCCCACGATCCTGAGATCACGGCGGACGCCGTTGAGGATTACCGAGAGGTGGTCCCCGGGTCCCAATCCATGCGCCTGGGCAAAGTTCTCCAATAGGATCGCTTCTTGCGCGCGCCCCGCCTCCGGCAAACGCCCGGCGCGCAGCACCAAGCGATTGAGCCTGAGTTCGCCCCGCTCCGGCAGGGAAACGACACGCGCGGTGGCCGGCTCATCGAACCCCGGCAGGTCGAGGGTCGCCAAGCGGCTGATCCGCGTCTCGACCGTCCTCACCCCTTCAAGCTGGGCCACTGTCTCTGTCAGGCGTTCGGGCGCGCGGGTCACTTCAGCGAAGACCTCGGCGAAGCCGTAGCGCTCATAGTAAGCAGCGGTGGTGTCTTCCAGCGCCTCGACGGTGGTGAGCGCCATGACCAGAAGGGCGACGCCCGAAGCGATGACCAGGGCGATGGCCAGAGCCTGCGCCCAGAGCCGCTCCAGGTCGCGCAGCAACTTGCGGTCCAAGGGGGAAAGTCTGATCACCATGAAAGGTCCGCCGGCGAGAGACGTGCTTCATTCCGCCGCTCCTCCACGATGCGGCCATCGGCGAAAAGAAGCACGCGGTCGGCGATCCCGGCTATCACGGCGTTATGGGTGATCAGCGCCGTGGTCGTGCCCAACTCCCTGTTCACCCGCTCGATGGCTTCCAGGACCAGGATGCCGGTGGTGCTGTCCAAGGCGCCGGTCGGTTCGTCGCAAAGCAGCAGGTCGGGCCGCTTGGCGATGGCGCGAGCGATGGCGACACGCTGCTGTTCGCCGCCGGAAAGCTGAGCTGGAAAGTGATCGAGCCGCTGGCCGAGACCGACTATCCCAAGCGCTTCTTCCGGGGCAAGCGGGCGCTTTGCGATCTCCGTCACCAGCGCAACGTTCTCCCGCGCCGTCAAGCTGGGGATGAGATTGTAGAACTGGAACACGAAGCCCACGTGGTCGCGGCGGTAGCGGGTCAACTCAGCCTCGGTGGCCATAGTCAGGTCGTGATCCTGAAACGCGAGGGAGCCCGAACTCGGCAGGTCGAGGCCACCCAGGATGTTGAGCAAGGTGGACTTTCCGCTGCCCGAAGGGCCGAGCAGGACCGCCATCTCCCCCTCCGCCAAAGCCAGATCCACGCCACGCAAGGCCTCCACCCTGACGTCGCCCATTTCGTAGATCTTGGTCAGGCCGCGCGCCGTCAGGGCCTGTTTGGCATGCATCTGCCCGGTCGCTAGCACTTTTGCTCTCCACATCGAAAGCGCAACGCTATGCCAGCCAGCTTAACCTGCAATGAGGTAGATCAAGCACAAGAATGGATGCGGCTTCATGGAGTTGGTTGAGCTGGAAATCAAACGACCCATACGTCTGACAGTTTTGCTCTCCCCATGAAAAGCACGGATACTAGCCTTACCCGACATCTCTCGGCCTTTGGAGATTTGATGCAGATTCGTTTCGGATACGAGATCACCATCTCCTGCGCTCAAGAGACGCCGATGGTGTGCCTTCTTTCAGTGCACGACGAACGGCTGAGCGATCTACGCGCGCCTGAGAAATTCGTCACCGAGCCGAATGTGAGAAGCCTCACCTACAAGGACCTCTATGGAAACACCTGCCGACGGTTCGTAGCGCCGGAGGGTGATTTCTCGCTGCGGGGGGACGGTGTGATTGACGATGACGGGCAATTTGATCCCTTTGTCCCCGAGGCAGAGGAGGTCCCATTGGCGGAACTGCCCGATTCAGTGCTGGTCTATCTTCTGGGCAGCCGCTACTGCGAGACTGACAAGCTCAGCCAGGCTGCGTGGGACCTCTTCGGGAGCGCGGCGCCAGGCTGGGCGCGCGTCCAAGCCATCTGCGATTTCGTTCATCAGCACATCACCTTCGGCTATGAGAATGCCAGAGCGACCCGATCCGCCTTTGAGGCCTATCAGGAACAGGTCGGTGTTTGTCGCGATTTCGCGCATCTGGCACTTACATTCTGCCGCTGCATGAACATTCCCGCGCGATACGTGAATGGATATCTTGGCGACATTGGAGTGCCGATCCAGGACCCGATGGATTTCAGTGCCTGGATAGAGGTGTTTCTCGGTCGACGCTGGTATACCTTCGATCCACGAAACAACGTTCCACGACTTGGCCGGATAGTGGTCGCGCGGGGCCGTGATGCGGTAGACGTGCCGTTGATCAATTCGTTTGGCCCACACTCAATGAAGTCGTTCCTTGTCTGGGCCTATGAAGTGAGCGCCGCACCAAAGGACGGAAGAGCATCGCAAAGCGGTGCTTAGAGGGATCATCGCTCAAGAGAGCCCGTCTCGAACGAGGCTCGATTCATTCAGATGCGCCGATGGATTATCTCGAGCTGTGTCGCTCGTTGGGAGGAAGGCCCAAGATTGTTCGCTTCCCGCCATAAGCCAGGCGCGCGCGGAAGGGTTACAGTTGAGGCCACTTGGAAGCTGCAATGGACGATATTCTCACCGTCACACTGAATCCGGCGCTTGATATTGCCACTGAGACGGCAGCGGTGTCGCCGGGCCCGAAACTAAGGTGCAGCGACCCAGTGTTTGATCCGGGCGGGGGCGGCGTGAATGTGTCCCGCGCCATCAAGAAACTGAAAGGGTCCAGCAGGGCGTTCCTCCTAGCCGGCGGCCCTTTTGGAGACTTGCTGCTCTCCGCTTTGGAGGCGGAAGGCATCGAGACCGAAGTGCTGAAGGTCAAAGGCATGACGCGCATCAGTCTTGCGGTGTTCGATGAGAGCATCTCCGACCAATTTCGTTTCATCCTTCCGGGGCCTGAAATCAGTCCGGAGGAGGCCAAGGCGGCGATGGATAGGATTGTCGGTCTCGCACAGGACCGAGGGATCGTGGTGCTGAGCGGCAGTCAAGCTCCAGGCATCGCGGAAACGTTTCCGGCTCGCTTGTGCGCACGGCTGAACGAGGCGGGCGTTCGGCTCTTTGTGGACACCTCGGGCGCACCCCTGAAGAACCTGGTCGACGCGGAGGACGCGCGGCCATTCTTTCTGCGGCTGAACCGATCAGAGGCTGAAGAAATCGCCGGCGGGCGGTTTGCGAAAATCCAAGATGCCGCAGACTTTGGGACCGGCTTGGTCGCCAGGGGCGCTGCGAAGTTTGTAGCGATCGGCTTCGACGCTGAAGGATCCCTGCTGGTTTCCAAATCAAAGCAACTTTTCTGCCAGGCGCCCCCCGTGCCCGCGCGAAGCAAGACAGGGGCAGGGGATAGTTTCATGGCTGCTTTCGTTCTCAGCATCGCGGGGAAAGAGTGCGTAGAAACAGCGCTGCGGAGAGGGGTCGCGGCATCGGCGGCAGCCGTCATGAGTGAGGCCACCAAGCTTTGCGGCGCCGCGGATACGGAGTTGCTCCTCGAAGGCTGCCGACTACGAGAAATCTAAGGCCTGCGCTCTCAAGTGGCCGTTCATGACCGTTTCGTCCTGCCGGTCCGCCAACAGCCAGCAGCGGACCAAAGCATTGAATCGATGGCCCCTCAGCTGATCCATGCTCCACTCGGGAGACTGCAACCGCTCCGGTTACCCGACCGACAATCACGGAAGGGGGTCTGCATACTTGATCGCGCAATCCAAAAAGGGGGCCGGAAACGTCCACTGTTTGGAGCGTCGCATGGTTCTCGATAACCATGGTTGGCTCTTTGCGGCTGGGCTTCTGGATGAAAATATTCGGCGTGCCTGGGCCAACCACGCAGGTCGCGACAGTAGATCTGCCCTTGCGCTTGGCGCATAGGGCGGCGGCAAGGTGGCACGGCACTGTTATCGGTCTCGGCACGATCACATTCGGCTCCATCGAAGGGGGTGGTTATGTCAGTGCTGTGTTTGACTCAGGTGATTGCGACCAATCATGGGGATGCGCGGAGCTAGTTCTGATTCATGAAAAGCCCGCGCACGCACGGAGTCTGCTTCTCGCGGCCATGACAGGAGAGGTTCTTGATAGCAATGATGGAAACTCATCCTTCCTATCGGCAATTCCAGGAGCCACCCAGACCATGTTGACTTTGGGCCTTGCCGGACGGGGATGGCGCGACTGGTTACTGGCGCTCCTTACTGTCTACATGACGCTAACGGCCGCTGGCGCGTGGGTATACTTCACTTCGCCCATCTGTCCCGGCTCCATGACATCCGTCATCGAGCTTTTCATGCTTCCCTTGGCCCCGGTTTTTGGGTTCTTCGTGCTTTGCGTCATCCTGTTCAGCCTGCTCGAGACCGGGTTCACGATCGCAATCATAGGCACGACGGGGTTGATGATCGGGGTTGGGCTACTATCCGTCTCTGCGCAATTTTGGGTGCGCCGCGTAGAAGACCGCCGTGCCGCGCTTTTGGGATGGGGGCTGTTTCTCCTAACCCTAGGCGCATTTGCAGCTGTATCGACCTATGCCTTCTGCGGATCCCTGACCGCCTGACGTCTCGCTCAGCGTGAAGGTCCGCTTTTAGCCAACAGCGGCCCCTTGTCAGCATGTTTCGTGTTAAAGAATGCGGGACACCTATCTTTCAAGTTCGCAGACAGGAATTGAGCATGAAGCCGCGTATCATCCGATCCAACGACATCACGACAAAGACTGCCCCATCCGATCGATTTGTCGGCTCTGTTATGCATGAGCAAATCTTCGTTCCTGAACAACCTTCCAGGCTTCGCGCGTCTCGTGTCACGTTCACGCCTGGAGGCCGGACCAACTGGCATGCGCACCCGGTTGGTCAGATTCTCTATGTTGTGTCGGGCGTTGGGCGCTATCAGTTGGAAGGAGAGCCAGTGCAGCAAATTAGGGCTGGGGATACGGTAGTGATCCCGCCCAATGCCCGCCATTGGCATGGCGCTGCTCCGGATCAAATGATGTGCCATATCGCCATGTCAGAGTCGGACGATAAGGGTACGGAGACGGATTGGCAGGAGCCTGTTTCGGAAGCCGACTACACAGCTGAGCCGTCTTGACCTTGCCCATCGCACAGCGCGGGCCGACTCTGTGCTTCCAGGCCAGACTCTGTGCTTCTAGGCCAGAGCGCACGGCACGTTTCCTCCTAAGCGTCCTCTTTTCCCGTGAATGAACGATGGAATCATCGAGGTCCGATTGGCTAGTCTTCCGACCATGAACACGAAGTCGGTCCGGCGGCTGGCGGCGATCCTCGCTGCTGATGTTGTTGGCTTTTCAAAGTTGATGGGTGAGGACGAGGCGCGCACGCTGGACGCCTTGAGGCGGCTGCGCGACCAGGTCATCAACCCGACGGTCGCCAATCATGGCGGTGTCATCGTAAAGGGCCTCGGCGATGGGTGGCTCGTGTCCTTCGACAGCGCCGCTGAAGCCGTGCGCTGCGCATTGAGCCTCCAGGACGACCTGGGCGGCGAGGCGTCCCTCACCCTGCGGGTAGGGGTGCATCTCGGCGATGTGACCTTCGAAGACGCAGACATCTTCGGTGATGGCGTGAACGTCGCCGCTCGTCTGGAGGCTCTTGCCGCACCGGGCGGCCTTGCCATCTCGGATACCGTTTGGTCGAGCCTGGACGGCACGCTTCGGGCCCGCTTCTCGGATAGGGGGCCGCTGACCCTCAAGAACATCCCAAGACCGGTCCGGGTCTGGGCTTGGGGAGAGTCTCCCGACCCGGACAAGGGGCCGGCGCAGGGGGACCCCAATGCGGCGGGCCTGGCCTCCATCGCGATCATCCCTTTCGCCGCCGCGGGAGACAGCGCGGATCATCAGTCTCTTGCCGATGGCATATCCGAGGACCTGGAGACCGAACTCTCGCGCTTCCGCTGGCTTGAAGTGAAGCAGCGCGGCGACCAGTCGTCTGCCCGCTATCTCCTGGGGGGCTCCGTCCGCGGCGCGGGGAATCGTGTGCGCTTGACCGTGCACCTTACCTATTCTTCGAACGGCCGGCGGCTCTGGTCCGATAAATGGGACCGCACCGTGGAAGACGTCTTCGACGTGCAGGACGAGTTGGCCTCGGCGGTGGTGGCGAGCGTCTCTCCCGCAATCGACGCGCAAGAGAAGTCCCTGGTCGAAGAACGCCCTATCAACACGCTGAACGCACGGGAGTTGGGTCTTCGGGCGAACGCCATACTCTCGACGGGACGCCTCGAGGCGCTTGACGAGGCTCAATCGGTGATCGAGCGGGCGATAGCGCTAGAGCCGAAGAATGTCGGAGCGCTCACCCAAAAGGCCCTGATCGCCTACCGGAAGGCTTGTTCCGGAGCCTGGCCGCCGCGCGAGCAGCTGCTGCTCGGGATGGATGCGGTGCAAGAAGCGCTCAAGCATGATCCCAGAAACGCAGAAGCTTACGGCGTGGCCTCCGCCATCTACGCCCTGCTGGGTGAGACGGGACGAGCGCTGGATGCAGCCGACCGGCTGGAGAAACTCAATCCAAATGCCTGGGGAGGGCCTCACGGCCGCACCGTCGCGCTCGCTTTCGCGCCTCCCGAATGGGTAACGGACCCGCTAAAGCAGGCGCAAGATCTCCTCAATCAAGCGGAGATCACTCTGCGGTTGGCCCCCTCGTCGGCGTTTCGGGCCGGCCATCTCTTCTACAGGGGTTTGGCCATCCTCATGCGGGACGAAGCCTCGGATCTGGCTCAGGCCATAGCGGAGTTGGACCGCTCGGCAACCGAGCCGGGGGCATCATGGTGGCCCAGCATCTTCATCGCCCTGGCGGAGGTGCGTAGAGGGGACGAAAGAGCCGCCGAAGAACGCGTCCTAGAGGCCCGCAAGATCTTCCCAGCCCTCTCGCTGCCGTCCATTGAGGCGCTGTTCGGCGGAAGCTTCATCGGCGCTTGCTGGGGTTCGGAGATCGAACGTTTACCCACCGTCGGCCTGCCGCGCGATTGACCGAAGGCCCCCTTGGCGCAGACTGGAGAGAGCTCAAGCAGCCGCCCGCTTCGAGCCGGTAGCGGCCCGCGCTTTCTAAGCGCCTCAACCGCCCAGGAGAACTGTTCCAAGAGATCGCTCGCTTGCGTAGACTTCAGCTAGCACTGCGGAGCAAAGGGTCACTCATGCCAAACAACAACCGAGGCTCCAGCGAACTGGCGGAATTCCTGGAGGGCCTAGGACTTGGCCAGTATGCCGGGTCCATGGCCGACAACGATATCGACCTGGAGGTGCTGCCGTTTCTCTCGGATGATGATTTGAAGGAACTGGGCCTTTCCCTGGGCCACCGCCGAAAGCTCATGGCCGCTGTCAGAGCGGACAAGGAGGAGCCCGAGGACCGGCCCGCCCCAGCGCCCGCCCCAGCGTCCGCCCTCACTACCGATGGCGAAGAGAAGCTCGAACGCCGCCAGATATCGGTGCTGTTCTGCGACCTGGTGGCCTCCACCGAACTGTCGCAGAAACTGGACCCGGAAGACCTGCGCGATGTCCTGCAACGCTACAACGACGTCGTGGCCGACGCGGTGATCCACTACGAAGGCCATGTCGCCAAGTTCCTGGGCGATGGAGTGCTCGCCTACTTTGGGTGGCCCAACGCCCACGAGGCGCAGGCCGAGATGGCCATCCGCGCAGCCTTGGCCGCTACGAAATCGGTCGCCGCCCTGGAAGCAGCGGGACAGCCGCTGGCGGCGAGAGTGGGGATAGCGACCGGCCCGGTCGTGATCGGCACGATGATGGGCAAGACCACGAGCGAGCAGGGGGGCGTCGTCGGCCAAACGCCCAACCTGGCTGCCAGATTGCAGGACCTGGCTGAGCCCGGCGAGGTGGTGATCAGCGAGTCAACGCGCCTGCTGACCAGGAATGCTTTCGACCTGGCCGAAGTCGGCCTCAAAAGCGTCAAGGGCTTCGAAGAGCCGGTCAGGGTCTGGAAGGTGCAGAGCAGCCGGCGAACCTACAGCCGTTTTGAGATGCAGCATGGCGAGGTCTTGATCCCCTTCGTGGGCAGGACCCAGGAAATAGACCTGCTGATCGACCGTTGGGAACATGCCTCCAGGGGCGAAGGGCAAGTGGTCCTGCTTTCCGGCGAGGCCGGCATCGGGAAGAGCCGTATTCTGTTTGAATGCACGAAGCGCGTGAAGGATGCGGGCTGCCAGATCCTCCGTTACCAATGTTCGCCCCACGAGGTGAACGCCGCACTGCAACCGCTCATCTCCGAGGTGGAGAGCGCCGCCGGATTTGAAACCGAAGATACCGCTGAGACGAGGCTGGACAAGCTGGAAGCCCACCTTGCCCAGGTGCGCGACAGTGATAAGCCTGAAACAAGGGCGCTGTTCGCCGCCCTGCTCTCGCTTCCGGGCGACCGCTATCCGGCCCTCACCATGACCCCGCAACGCCGCAAGCAGCGCATCTTGGAGATTCTGACCGACCGCATCGTGCAGCTATCAAAGGCGGGTCCGCTCCTGCTGCTGGTCGAGGACATCCACTGGGTCGACCCTTCCACGCTGGAGGTCTTGGAGGCGCTGGTGGAACGGGCGCAGGATCTCACCTTGCTCATCGTCATGACGCACCGCCCGGAGTTCCAGGCGCCCTGGGCAGGCTATGGTCACGTCACGCTGCACTCACTCAATCGCCTCAGCCGCTCCGACGGCCGCTCGATAGCCGAACGGATCGCAGGCAACAAGGCGCTGCCAAAGGAACTGCTCGACCACATCATCAAGCAGACCGATGGCATCCCGCTCTTCGTCGAGGAACTCACCAAGTCGATCCTGGAGGAGGAGATTCTCGAAGAACACGAGGATCACTACGAGCTGAAGGGGCCGCTGCCCGACCATGACATACCCACGACCCTTCAGGATTCGCTCATGGCGAGGCTCGACCGCTTGGCCCCGGTCAAGCGGGTGATCCAGGCGGCTTCGTGCATCGGACGAGAGTTCGATCTCTCCCTGCTGGCATCGGCGCTCTCCATGGAGCCGGCGGAGCTGGAGCTCGCTCTGGAACAGCTGATATCCGCGCAGCTCATCTTTCGCCGCGGCGGCAGGGGAGAGCCTCGGTACACCTTCAAGCACGCCCTCGTGCAGGATGCGGCCTACTCGTCCTTGCTTCTCAGCGCGCGGCGAAAGCTCCACGAGCGTTTGGCCCAGGCGCTCGAGGCGAGGGAAGACCCGGACCTTCTGGACCTCGGGCGTCACTTCCTCAATGCCGGCAACTATGAAAAGGCGGCAACGCTCTACTTCGAGGCGGGGCGGCGGTCCCTTCAGGCGAGCGCCTTGCCCGAGGCGATCGGCGCTTTGGAACTCTCGATGGAGGCTTTGGCCCAGCTCCCCGAATCCCCGGAGCGCGATCGACGCGAATTGGGCATCCGGGTCTCCTTGGGGGCGTCACGCATGGCGAACTTCGGTTGGGCGCACCCCTCCGTGGCGGACGCCTTCGAGCCCGCCTTTCCCATCGCCAAGCAGTTCCGTGACGAGGAGGCGCTGGGCTCCATCCTATGGGGCCTTTGGGTTCACTATCAGACACGGACCGAGTTTGCGCGCGCTCATCAATGGCTCGAAGAGCTGAAGTCCGTTTCTCAAGATCCCTCGCTAGAGGACTTGAGGGTCGTCCACGACATGTCGGCGGGCTGTCAGCTTTTTTGGGAGGCCGATTATGAGGGGGCAATCCGCCACACGGACGCCCTAAGGAACATTTATGTGCCCCAACGCCATCAGCGTTTCGTGGCTCTCACCAACCATGACCCCTTGGTCTTTGCCCAGCACTGGGCGGGGAGTCTGGCGGATTGGATTCGCGGTTACCCGGATCGCTCCCTGGAGAGGATGGAAGAGGCGCTCCATCTGGCGCGCAAGATCGGCCACCCTTTCAATCTTGTGTTCGCGCTGACGGCGGGAGCGACGAGCTTGATCTACCTCGATCTGCCCGATCGCCTACTGGAGCTGTGCAACGAGGCGGCCACCATCGCGGCTGAAGAGGCCTTGGGACCCTTCTCAGAGAACGTCAACGTGCTGCAATGGCGGGGCGGCGCCGAGATTCAGAAAGGCAACTTCGAGAGCGGCTATGCCTACGCCAAGAAAGGCAACGACTTCTGGAATGCCAGCGGCGGGCGCGTGTGCAACGCCATGTTTCGAAGCTGGATTGTCGCCGGGCTTCACGGTCTTGGCCGTGAGGAGGAGGCGCTCAAGCTCAATGCCTTGACCATCGAACATTGCCAGCGGACGGGTGATCGCTACATGCACGCGGAAACCCTTCGCCTGCGCGGCGCCATGTTGCTTCCTGCCGGGGCTGGCCACGCCGACGATGCGGAGAATCTGTTCCGACAAGCCCTAGAGATCGCGGAGGGCCAAGGCGCCAAGTCTTGGCAACTGCGCGCCGCGATGTCTCTGAGCGAGCAGATGCGAAGCGGGGGCCGCGAGGCAGAGGCGCGCGCCTTGCTAGAGCCGCTGCTGGAGAGCTTCACCGAGGGCGAAGGGAGTGCCGACCTCCAGCGTGGAGCGGCACTTTTGGACAGCCTGTCCTAGGCTGGAGAAACCTTCTGGAATTCAGAGGATGCTCGTTCTGGAGGAGTGCAGCTGATCTTCGCTCAAGCAGGTCCGCCCCGTCCGCAATTGGTCAGAAGCGGACATTCCCTCCCACGCAATCACATGGCCGGCGCCAACAAGTTCGCGCTGAGAAAGTGATATCCTTGTTACAGAATGGTCCAGGCACAATATTGAAGCTATCGGATAGCACTTCTCCGCTCTCAAGCGCATCAAGAGGAGCGAGTTATCCTCATTGCTCAGACGTCCAAATTCTAAGGTAATGGAGGGAAAAGCAGTGCAGATGACGCGAGATGATATTGTTTCCGTACTGGGGCCTGTGGAGGACATCCTTGTGGCGGAACTTCAGGCTACTGGCGCTTCGGTTGAAGAACTCCGCGAGGCTTTTGGTTGGTTCAACAGCGACGAAGCTTTTATGAGTGACGGTCGACCACTTCCCCACTCTCGCATATTGGAAATAATCAGCCTGCTCGAAGCCAACAGCGCGGAGGAGTGACGGGCAACATGCGTCTTAGGGGCGCTCAACCGCCCGAAATCCCTCTTCACTGAACAATATAGAATATCCATTTTTTGAAATTCAGGGCGTGTATTTTTATTATCCTAGGAAAATTTCAGAGTATATAAAAATATTAAATGGATTTTACATTCTATAGATAAATAAAAACTCACTTTTCTGACAGTGGGATACTTCCCCCATGATCTAGGTTGCCAGAGGCGCTGCCGCAAACGGCAGGGTTCTTGGCCGGCAAAGGGGCTCAATGACGAACAGCAGACTACTGGCAATGGCGGGATTTATCGCGACTGCCGTGGCCTTTGGCCCTGCGAGGATTGGCTACGGTCTTTTCTTGCCGGCATTCCGCGATGAGTTCGCCCTATCCACCGAGATGGCAGGGAGCATCGCGAGCGCCGCCTTTCTGGCGTTCCTGGCCAGCCTTTTGATTGCAGGGTCTTTGTTGTCGAGGATTGGCCCCGCCACACCCATTATGGTCGGCGGAGTTTGCTCGCTGATGGGAATGGGCTTGGTTTGCTTGGCCTCCAACAGCCTTTCCTTGGCGTCGGGTGTGATTCTGGCGGCGGCCTCTGCTGGATTTGCCTGGACGCCCTATAACTTTGCCGTGGAGAACGCTGTGCCCGCGAACAAGACGGGACGCGTTCTGTCGACTGTTACCACAGGCACTACCGTCGGCGTCGCTCTCGCTGGCCTGCTAGCCTTGACCGTAGCGCTCTATGATTTCCCCTGGCGTGTCGCCTGGTTCCTATTCGCCCTGTCCGGTGGAGTCATGCTCCTCGTAAACGGCTATGCTCTCTTCAGAACACCGACGATCGCGGGGCATTCCGTAAGCGCGCCCCATAGAGATGGCTCAAGCGTGACGGTTCTCTTTTCCCGAACCTCGGTCCCGCTTGTTCTCGCGGCTTTGTCCTTCGGCATCACGGGCGCGGTTTATCTCTCTTTCGCCTTCGACACGGTCAAGGCTGCGGGCGACCTTGAGGGACTTCCCGATTTGGCGATTGGACCACTCATGTACGCGGCGTTTGGTGTCGCTGGGATTAGCGGCCTTGCAGCAGCGGATATCGCTGCGAAAATCGGCGTGACGAGGCTCTTGACGATCGTTTTCCTCTGTTCATCCGTTTCCATGATCCTGGTCGGTGTCGCCCCGGGGGCGATGAGCGCGGCTATTCTATCGGCCGCTCTACAGGGCGTCTGTGTCATGACGTTCAGCGCCACCTTGTCTTTCTGGAGTATGTCGCTGTTTCCGAGCCTGCCCTCCCTGAGCCTCACGGCCGCCCTCGTGGCGATGGCTCTGGGCAATGCGGTCAGTCCAGTGGCGGCGGGTTTCATGGCCGGTGCGATCGGCCAAGAAGCCGTTTTTCTGTTCGGTGGCGCCATTTCCCTGGGGACTGCAATCGTTCTGCCCGCGGTAATCAACAGAGAACTTGTGCAGTCGAGTTCGTTATAGCCCCAAGTCGGAAATCGGATCGGTCGGCGTCTCGCACTACGGCCGGATGCTTGAGAGCAGAACGCGCTCTGGACCGTCGAACCCGTTTCGGCGTCATGGGGTTCGGCGCCTTGGACACTCTGCGGTGCGAGCCATCAGCGAAGCTTGTCTATTGATTGCCGGCTCCGGCCGGCACCTGCCAGATCAGGTAGCTCTTACCCCGATAGGGCACCTCGATCTCGGGGCGCCAAGGAAGAGTGTCTACCTCGTATTTCGCTATCACGGCGCCCCCTGGGTGGGATTTGACCCAATCGCGCAGGTCATCTGGCGTGTTCAACTCCTCCAGATGCTGCGTCAATCGTCCCAGGAAAGTGAATTCACCGCTGTACTTGGCGCCATATTGGGCGATGCCGAGGCTCTCGTGCTCCGCCAGCGCCTCGCCGATCCTGGCGCCGCTGTAGTTGGCCTGCAGCAAAGGGGTTCCGATCAGGTAGAAGATCACAAGGGTGCCAACCGAGGAGAGGGCGGCGACCTGACCCGCGTGAGGCAGAATCAACAGCAGGTAGGCGAGCAAGAGCGATCCCAGCGATCCCGATAGCAGGAGCCAAAGCGGAAGCGGAGCGAACAGTTGCTCAAGCTGCGGGATCATCCCGAAATGGGCCGCCCAGGCGACTGGGACAGCCAGCAAGAGAGGCGCCAATGGGAGAATGCGCCAGCCCTTGGCGCCCTCCAGGCCGGCACAGGACCAGTCGAGCCGTGCGAAGACCAGCGCCAGCGCTGGCAACTCCGGCAGCAGATAGTGCAACTGCTTGCCGCTGAAGACGCTGTGGATGACAAAGGCGGCAGCGATCCAGATGGCGCAGATCCGGCCGCCCTGATCCCTCCAGAGGTTTCCGGGACCAATGGCCTTGAGAGCCCTGCCGCTCCAACCCCAGGGCCACAGGAAGAGCGGCACCAGCGCAATGAAGAACCAGAAGGGTTTGTGATGCGCGAAGGATGAGACGACGCGACCCGCCCCCTGGTTCCAAACGACCGCTTCCAGGTAGCTTTCACCCTGGGTCAGCACGGCTGGCAGAAACCAGAAAGCGACAAGTCCGCCAGCAGCGAGCATGGCGAGGAAGAACCCGCGGTACCATTTGATGAGGGCTTGCTTGGAGCGCCCCGGGTTCCACAAGAATGGCAGCAAGGCCAGGGGCACGACATGCACCACGATCGCCGGTCCCTTTGCGAGCACGCCGAGGGCGACCGCGACGGCGACAAGCGGCCAACCCAGCAGACCACCGTTCCGGCTCTGCTCGATCAAGCCGATGATCGCCAGCAGCGTGGCCGCCATGAGGAGGCTGTCGAACATGGTGAGTGAGCCGAAGACAAGGAACAGTCCGGTCGTGGCGAGGATCCAGGCGGCGCGCGCCGCAGCTTGTGGTTCGTCCGGCCACAGGCGGCGGGCGAGCAGCGCGGTCAAGAAGATGCTCAAAAGTCCGAAGAAGGGCGCGATCAGCCGGGCCCCGAATCCCGATACCCCGGTTATCGACCAGAGCAGATCGACGAGCCAGAAAAGCAGCGGCGGCTTCTGGCTGTAGACGGCGCCATTGAGGTGCGGGACGAGCAGGCTGTGGTCACGCCACATCTCCCAGGCCACAGAGAGGTAGCGGGTTTCATCCACCGGCAGCAGGGGCCGCAGATAGACCCCCAGCACGGCGAGCACGGTAAAGAGCGCCCCGGCGGCCAGGGTGGAAGGAAGCCAGATGGCTTCCCCTGATTTCCGTGAGTCGACGACCCTTTCGGAAATGCTGGTCAAACCGTCGTCCTCTCGGCTTTGGGTGCGCTCCGCACCGCCGCCCTCGCCTGACGGGTCAGGACTCCGTCCACGAGCCCGGGGACCAGTTTCTGGGCAATCGTGGCCAGGCGTTCCGCAACGCCGGGATAGGCTCTGTTCCTGCCCTGCTCGACGGCGTCCCAGAGCCAGGCGGCGACACGCTCAGGCGAGTCCATCTTCATCTGGAAAGGGTCCACGAGATGCGCGAAGCGGTCGGCCGCTTCCGTCCGGGTCGCTCTCGGCGCGCCGTAGGTGACCTGCACGCCGCTGTCCGAGAGTTCGCGCCGCAAGGCTTCTGAAAAGCCGCGCAGACCGAACTTCGTGGCCGAATAGGCGGCAAAGCAAGGAAAGGCGATGTCGCCAAACATGGACCCCACGTTCAGGACCGCTCCCTTCGCCTGGGATAGCTGCGGAAGCACTTCCTTCGTCAGCAGGATGGGCGCCGTGAGATTGACCGAGATCATCCGCGCCAGCGCCTCGTCGCTCTCGCTTTCGAACGGTCCCACGCAGAGCTGCCCGGCGTTGTTCACCAGGACGTCGAGTCCGCCGCCGGCCTCCGCCCGCTCCGCCAGGCCGTGGCGCTGGGCGCCATCACTGACGTCCGCAGGATGGATTTCAATCCTGCTGCCGGGACCGGCAAGGGTCGCGGTCTCCTCAAGCGGCTGCTTTTGCCGGCCCGTGAGGATCAGGCGCATGCCGCGCCCCGCCGCTTCAAGGGCGAGCGCCCGGCCGATCCCGCTGCCCGCTCCGGTGATAAGTGCCAGTTTCCCGTCAAGACGCATGGCGCAGCCCCTCCGCGTCTTTCCTGTCCAGCGACCGGAAAACATCGCCATAGAGGCGGTAGACGATCCGAGCCATGTCGACGATCTCGTCCTGGGCGCCCGGCCGGTCTATGCCGTTTATCAGCCTTTCGAAGAAGGCGACGTGGGCCTTGTCGAGCGCGCCGTGCGATCTCAGGTAGGAGAAGCCAGCCGGCCGCGTCCCGCTTTCTTCGCCGGCGCCGATCGCCGCGGCTATGGCGCGGGCCGCCGGCTCCGCGAGGCGGGCCGACATCCCTTCCAGGACGTGGACCATGCCGAGAAGGCTGTAGGGGCTGATGTGCTCGACCGCATAGTAGGCGTAGCCGACGAGGACCCGGACCGGAATGTCGCCGCCCGAACGCTTGGCGGCCTCTCTGTCGCCGCCCAGGGCTTCGATGTCGTCCAGGATCCAAACCTCATGGCCCTTTTCTTCATCCAGATACTCGATCAAGGCTGCCCGCAGCCGCTCGTCGCCAGGCCGGCAGCGGGCCAGGGCCGCCCCCATGAGAGGGCAGGTGTGTCGGACGTGGTGATAGGCCTGCTCCAGAAAGCGAAGGTAGAGTTCTCGGTCGCTCTCACCGCGCAGCGTCCGTCCGATGAGCGGTATTTCCAGAAAATCGGCGCGCGCCGCCGCCGTGTCGCGCAGCAGCCGGGAATAGGGTGTTTCGGTTTCTCTCATGATTTCCTCGTCTTCGGCGGGTCGCGGGAAGGCTCTTCAGGAAGCCGCGCGCACCCGCGGGGTTTCGGCAGGGTCGAACCGCAATGTCATCATGCTGGGGCCGTTCGGGTCGCAGCGGAGCTCCACTTCCCCGGGCCTTGCGTAGGCCGGAAGATCAACGAAGCAAGCCTCGATGCGCCTGTGGAGGCTGTGCGGAGGGGCTTCGTGCAGGCGGCCAAGGACCTGTGGCCGCACGACCAGCATCAAACGGGGGCGGTGCTGTCCGTGGCCGCTCGCGCGCGCGGTGGCGAACAGGGGGTCCGTGAGAGCCGCCGCCTCAAGCCATTCGGGTGACAGGTTCCGACCGTTCGACAAGACCATGACACGGTCCTTGCGGCCGCTGACCCAGAGGCGGCCTTCCGAGTCGATCCAGCCGGTGTCTCCAGTCGGATGACGGGGAACCGAAAGCGGCGGCTGGCCCAGGTAGCCCTGCATGACACCATCCCCAGCAACGACGATCTCGCCATCCTCCACGGTCACCCGAACGCCGGGAAGCGGCGGTCCCACCGACCCATCGTCTTCCGCCCCTTCCTCTTGAAGCGCGACAACCGAGCAGGCTTCGGAAAGACCGTAGCCATAGCGCAGGGGAAAGCCATGGGCGCGGGCCTTCTTGAGCAGCGAGGGCATGGCCGGGGCGCCGCCCAAGGCGGCCAGACGCAGACTGGCCGGCGCCTTGCCGCCTTGCGCGGCGAGAGTGGCGAGGAGGCCGGTGAGCAACTGGGGAACCAGCACCGTGCTTGTCGCCTGACGCAGATTCAAAGCAGCGAGAAGCGGCGAGCAGTCGCCCGCGAGGGCGGCGCCTATGGCCCGGGCGGACACAAAGGCATGTCCCCCGACCAGCATCGGAAGGAAAACGCCGGCAATCTGCTCCAGCAGCAGGGCATAGGGAAGGGCGCTGCAGTGTCTGTCCGCTTCCGAGGCGCCTGACGCGGCGGCCAACGCATTCATGGCATGGCTGAGTTGGCGGTCGCCATGAACCACGCCTTTCGGCGCGCCGGTGGTGCCGGATGTGTAGATGACGCGGTCTGCGCCGCCGGGATAGCGGGGCATGCGCAAGCCGCCGCCCGCTCTGCCAAGTGTCACCGGCAGACGCGGGATTTCCGGCGGCGCGCCCGGGGGCTCCCTTTCGCCGCAGAGGAGCAGCAGGTCGACCCCGGCGTCGGCGCAGAGATGCCGCGTCTGGGCCGGAGAGAAGAAGGGCGGCAGGGGAACCACCCTGCGGCCTGTGAGGGTTGTGGCCAGATCGGCAACGACCCATTCCAGGCCCGCCAGTCCGGCGATCCCCACGGTGCGGGCTCCAGGCGGGAGCAGCCGGGCGAGGGCGGTTACTTCGGAAGCGAGGGCTCCGTAGCCCAGGCGCTTGCTATCGTCCTCGAACGCGGTCTTTTCAGGATGCCTGCGGGCATGACGATCCAGGGCATTGAAGAGCTCATGCATCTTCTTGGCCCCGCAGTTCGTCGTTGCCCGCCACCAGGGCGGGAAGAGTTGGCCGGAAGGGAGGCCGCAACTGTGGGTCTTGCAGCAAGCAGACCCTTGGGTTCAAGTCGTAATAGGATCCCCAAAGCCAGGGTTCGCTGACCTTCTCAGGCTGCGCATCGGCGAGTTCGAGCAGCGGCGCGCCAATCCGCGCCATGCTGCGCCGAAGGGGGGCGGTGGCCGTGCAGAGGCCCCAGAGGATGCCTTCCGAGCGCCCCAACTGTATGGCGCAGTCGATCAGGCCGAAGGCGAAACCCGGCCGCCATGCGGCCAGCGTCGTCACCTCCATGACCTGCTCTCTGGCGACCGGGCGGCAGAGCCGCCTGGATATCTCCGTCTCGACGCTGTCGCTCAGATAGCATTCCGAGAAGAATCCGCTCTGACAGTCACGGATTCCCGCAGCACAAAGCGGCTGACCGCAGGGCGAGAGCACGGCCAGCATCCGGTGCGGGAAACTGCTGACGTTGGCGGCGTAGGAGGCGGCATAGACCGAACGCACCATCGCCTCGACCTCTTGCCGGAGCGGGTGGTCCGGGCCGACCTGCTCGACGCGCAGGAGCTTCGAGGAAACGGCAGCCGGCGCTGTGGAGGGGATGCCGCTCATTCAAGAACGTACTGGATTTCCGAGTCGTCCTTGGCCGCGAACCGCACCTGCACCAGGACACCCTCGGGGTCATACCAGACCTCGCGGTTCAGCTCGCCATCGATCTTGTAGTGGTGAGCCTCGACCGTCCTTCCATGACGCTGGATCTTGTCCATGCCCAGGTCGGACACGGTGACCGCCATCTCGCTCCCGTCCAGGGTATTCAGAAGGGAAGCGCGCTGAAGCAGCGCATCGTTCCAGAGGCTGGCGGGCACGATCGAGCCTTCGTAGGTGGCGTCGGTGACGTCGCTCTTGACGATCAGGTCGTTGGAGCGCCGCTCCACCGAGAGCGCGTGTTCCGTGCCGTCGTCGTCGGTTGTCGAGTCAAGCTCCTGGAGGGCTCCATCGGTCCAAAGCTCATGTCCCCGATGCTTGAAGTGATAGACCGTAATGCCGACCAGGGGCAGCTTCACGGCCACATCGGTTGCGATGTCGACCTCAAGATTGTCCGCCTGCCCATCGAAGCGGATCACATGACTTCCGACTTCGTCGCCGTCGCGCAGGATGGTGAAGTTCAACTCCTGGGAACTGGGCACTCCGGCCGCCAAGCCGGGGGCCATAGGCTGTAGAAGGAAGAGTCCCGCCGACGCGGCGAGCAGAGCGGCCGACAGCGGGAGAAACTGCGGTTTGATCGTCCTGGGTCTCATGGCGAGGGGTATCCTCTGTTGTCAGTTTGGAGCGGCGGGCGGCGCGCGAAGGGGGGGAAGGCAAATGCGCAACGCGACCGCCACGCCCTCCAATGATTGGAAGCTAACGCGCCAAACTGACAGCAAGCTGAACAAGGTCGAGAAAGTGCGGGAGGCTAACTCGGCGTCTATAGATGCCCTCAGGGAACCTCGAAGAACAGATCGGCTTGGAAGCCGTCGTCCCGGCCTTGGGCAGGCGAAGTTAGGGTGAGGCGCCCTTCTGATTGACCCATGATCGTTTCCACGATCGCCAGCCCCAGACCGGTGCCAGGGCCACTCTCGCGCCCTCTCTCGAAGGGCCGCCTCAGTGCTTCCAGCCGGTCTCGGGGGACCGCCGGTCCGGCATTGACGACCCTAATATGCCCAGGGTCCGGCAAGCTGATCTTGACCGGCAGCGAAGGATCGCCGTGGACCATGGCGTTTTCTATCAGGTTGCCGAGGGCGATGCCCAGGGCGTCGACGTCGGCCTTCAAGGGGAAGCTCGTCCGTCCGGATCGATCGAAGACGATCCGCCCGCCCGCATCGACCCGCCGCGCACGTTCATCCACGACCAACTCTATCACCGGCATGGCGTCCATCGCCTCCGCTGAGAACCCGATGCCCGCTTCCGCTCTCGAGAGCTGGAGCAGCTTTTCAACGAGGCGTGAAAGGCGCTTGAGGGCGTCGTGGAGCCGCAGGCCGCGTTTGCGTGCGTTCTCGTCCGTGATGAAGCTTAGAAGGCCTTCCGCCTGCACCAACGCGTCGGCGATCGGCGTACGCAGTTCATGCGCGCTGTTGGCGGCGAGGCTCCGCTCGGCCTGCAGCGTGTGCTCCAGCCGTTCGAGCAGCCGGTTCACGTCCTGCACCAGCGGGGCTAGTTCGCGCGGCAGGTCCTGATCGGGGACAGGGGTCAGGTTGAGCCCGTCGCGGACGCCGATCTCCCGCTGGACATTGGCCAGCGGTCGCGCGGCGCGGCGCGCCGCTCCCCAGACCAGCAGGCTTGCCAGCGGCAGAAGCGCCAGAAGCGGGGTCACGAGCCAGACAAGGCTCTCCAAGATCAGTTCATTGCGCTCTTCTGTGTCCTCGGCGACATGGATCGTCAGCGCTCCGTCAACGGTCGTCAGACTATAGAGCCGGTAACCCTCGATGTCGGAGAAGCCGGCGGCCTCCAGGCCGGACAGGGGTTCACGGGGCGCGTCGTGGGAGCGGATCAGGATTTCGCCGGAGGGGCTCAGGATCTGATAGAGGATGTACTCGTCATGCTCCGCGAAGCGTGCGGGCTCCCCACCGACTGCGCGCAGGTTCGCCGGGTCCTCCGCCAGTTGGAGCGACGCCAGTTGGAGCAGCCGCTGGCCGGTTTCCTGCAACGCGCTGTCGAATACCTCGTCGATCTCATGCCGGACCGTCAGCAGGGAGGCGGAGACCGCGATCAGCCACAGCGTGCCAAGACCAATGGCGAGAAAGCCGATCAATCGCCGGGTGATGCTCCAACGCGCCATGGTCTTCAGGCGCCGTCCAAGCGGTAGCCGATGCCGCGAAGCGTCGTGATACAGTCGGCTCCCAGCTTGCGCCTCAAGCGGCTTACGTAGACTTCGACGGCGTTGCTCTCGATTTCGGCGCCGAAGGCGTAGAGCGCCTCTTCGATCCGCGCCTTCGGAACCGCGGCGCCTCGGCTCTGCATCAGCAGTTCGAGCACGGCCCACTCCCGCGCGGTCAGGGTGATGGAGTCTTCACCGTGCAGGACCCGGCGGCTCGTTTGGTCGATCTTGAGGGGACCGATCTGCACAAAGGGGCTTGGATTCTCCGCGTAGCGCCGGGACACGGAGGCTATGCGCGCGGTCAGTTCGTCCAGGTCGAAGGGCTTGACCAGATAGTCGTCGGCGCCGGCGTTGAGCCCTTCGATGCGGTCGCGCACCTGATCGCGCGCGGTGAGAATGACCACCGGGGTCTTGTCCCCGCGCTCGCGCAGGGTGCGCAGGAAGGAGAGGCCCAGTCCGTCAGGCAGATGAAGGTCGAGCAGGATCACGCCATACTCGACCGCCCGCGAAGCCAATTCCGCCTCGTCCAGCCTCTTTACCCAGTCGACGGCGTTGCCCTGGCGGCTCAGGTGATCCTGCACACCCCAGCCGAGTCCCGGCTCGTCTTCCACCAATAGAATGCGCATCACCCCTCGTTCGCCGTCGCGAGCGTTTCAGCTCGAAACTTCGATTCTAGCCGCATTGCCTTACGCCAAGCTGACGAAGAATCGCGACTCGCTTCAGTCTCTCGTCAGGCTGGGCGCCTAGAAAGCCGAGTGTGCGCTCCAAACGGAGCTCTTGCCAATGTCTCGAACAACGTTCCACAGGAAAGGAAGGATGACCCATGAAGGCTCCGCACTCTCACAGAACCAAAGTTTACGCGTTGCTGGCCGCTGTGGCCGCCACAAGTGCCTTGATCGCCGGCGCGTCCCTATCCGGCGAAGTGCTGGCGAGCGAAAAGTGCTCCGTCCCTCAGTCCGAGTGGCAGCCCCAAGAGGCGCTCCGCCAGAAGCTGGTCGATGAAGGCTGGCAGGAAGTAAAGCGGATCAAGGTCGACGATGGCTGCTACGAGGTTTATGGGCGCACTGCCGACGGCCGCCGCGCCGAGATCTACTTCGATCCCAAGACCTTCACCGTGGTGCAGGAAGACTGACGGGGCGCTCCATGACCGAAACCGTAAAGGTGTGGGACCCTTTGGTAAGGGGTTTCCACTGGTCCCTGGCCGCCAGCTTCCTGGTGGCCTGGGTTACTGCTGAGGACATCGAAAGCCTGCATATTTGGGCGGGATACGCCGCAGCCGGGCTTGTCGTGTTCCGGCTGCTATGGGGATTGGTCGGGTCACGCTATGCGCGGTTCGGCCAGTTCGTCAGGCGGCCGGGAGCGGTCCTCAGCTATCTGGGTGACGTTCTGCGCGGCCGTGAGAAGCGCTTTCTGGGCCACAATCCGGCCGGCAGCGCCATGATCCTCCTGATGCTGGCGACGCTTCTGGCGGTATCCGTCACGGGTTGGCTATACACGACCGATGCTTTCTGGGGGGCGGGATGGCTCGAAGAAAGCCACGAAGCCCTGGCGAACCTGCTTTTGGTCTTTGTGTTGCTGCACCTGAGCGGCGTGCTCCTCGCCAGCATCAGGCATCGGGAGAATCTCGTGGCCGCCATGTTCTCAGGACGCAAGCGCGCCGCCGGCAGCGGAGACGTTTCCTGAACCCTGCAATCCTCGCTCCCTCATTCGCGAGTCCGCCAAAATTCTGGGAAGCAGGCTTTGCCGCCGGATTGGAGCCCTCTGGATGAACCATCCTTGAGAGGCAGAGCCAGCGGCGAAGTTGATCGACAAGACGGCAAGGAAGGCGATCGATGCTTTGCAGGATCGCCTTCGCCTTCCTTATCAAGGATGGCCCCGATCGGGATACGGTCGGGGTCGCCGTCCTGCCGGCTTGATTGGCGGCTGCGCCCCGGGGTGCTGCCAGAAGGGGTTTCAACAAGCCCTCTAAGCCTCCACATGAGTCCTTAAGAGAGACAGGTCTCCCGATGGAGTGGAGACGGAAAATCTTCCTCCCATCGTGAGACGGAAAAAGGAAACGTCTGGAGGAAGAAAGCATGCAGCGCCCCCGAGGAAGTCCGATTCGCCGTGAAGGCGGTGTCACCCGAGGGACCGAACCGCGTGGAGTTGATGCGCACCATGATGCCGCATCCCCTGGTCTATCAGGAACTCCCCTTCGACCCTGAGTTCGGCCTCTACGACAACCGCTTGGTTGCCCTTCTTGGAGTGCGGGGTGGCCTTTGTTTGGATGAACTCTGCCGAACAGGCGCCTGGCGCCAAGGTTGAAGTCGAATGCACCGACGGGCAGCTTCATTCAGGAATGCTGTGCGAGACGCCCATGTACGACAAGAAGCGGCTCATCCTCCCTGGAAAACAAGTCGATATTTCGGCGCCTGCCTAAGGCGTCACTTGTCGAGCGTTTATCCTAGGGATCAGGCGTAAGCGCTTTCTGGGTGCCTAGGAGGGTTGCCGTTCGGAGGCTGCGCCAGTGTCCATGGGCCAACGCATTGCCGTGCTCGCCGTCCACCGTTGAAGATGTCTTTGGGAAGGAACTACTCCATGCACGAGACGCTGACAGCTCCACTCTCGAATCCAGCGCTGCTGATCGCATGGGTGGCGTTGACGGCCGTTTGCCTTGCTGTGCTGCTTTACGACCTGAGGGTCAGAAACCCTGAGATCATGGGGCTGATGCGCCTTGTTTGGTTCTTGACGGTCTTCTATTCAGGCCCTTTGGGACTGGCGCTCTACTGGACCACCGGCCGCAAGCAGATCAGACGCGACAGCATCTGGCGCCGCGGCGCGCGCTCGACCGCGCATTGCTACTCGGGCTGCGGTCTGGGTGAGGTCGTCGGGATCATGATCACGGTCGGCATGCTGAGCCTGACGACTTGGTGGGTGGCCGGGGTCACTTTCGTCCTGGCTTATGCTTTCGGCTACGCCCTTACCGTGGGGCCGCTGATGCAAGACGGCGTGCCCTTGAAGACCGCTCTTTGGGATGCTTTTGCCAGCGAGACGGCAAGCATAACGATGATGGAAGTGGTTGCGATCGGCAGTGACATCTGGTTGTCCAAGGGGGCGACCATGGACCAGGTGCTTTTTTGGACCTCAATGGCGGTATCCCTGAGCTTGGGTCTGTTGGCCGCCTATCCAGTCAACGTCCTGCTGATACGCTTTGGGGTGAAGGAAGGCATGCACAGCCCGAAGGAAATGGCCGAATGAATGGCGTGCCTTGGCTGAACCGGGCCAACGACAGAGCGGCGCCCAGCGAAGGAAAGGCGGATCGCCGTCAATCCTTCAGCCCCAACTCCTTGCGGGTGTTCGCCAAGGCGTCCAAATCTTCAGCGAACAGACCCCCGTGCTCCGCACGCTTCATCGCCTCCCGGCTCATATCTTCCGCTATCTCGCCGAATGTCTTGGTGTCGAGGGACTTCACCTCGGCGAGGCTCTTTTGCAAGTGAATGCAAACCTCTCTATGCGCGGCTCCATCGCGGGCGATCGCGCGGAAACCATCGTGAATGAAGGCTGCGCTGTCGGCGGGGACAACATGCAGGCGCTCCGAGCGCCGAGCGGCCTTCTCGTCCCTTTGATCTGTCGACTGAACCAACTTACGGAAGACGCGCACAGTCGCATCCAGACTATGGATGGCGGTGCCAGGGTCGTTCACCGCCGGGGAAAGCGCCCGAGAGGCGATTTCGGAGAGGGTCAGTAGACCAAAGCGTGGATCCGCTTCGAAGGTGCGTTCGTCCCCAATCACGAAGCATGCGCGCGCCCGTTCGAGAACCTCCTCCTCCAGCGGTTTGCTCGAATGGAGTATCGGGCTCTCTTCCGCGTAGTAGTCGCCCGGCCTGCCCACCAGATATAGGTCGATAGCCTCCTTCTCGGCTAAGGCGGTGAGAGACTCGGCGTTGATGTATTGGACGTATCCCGGTCTTTTGAGGGGCACCGCATGGCTTTCTTCCGGCGCTTTACGGCAAGGGACCCCGCCATACAAGGGGTCGTTGGCGAGGTCGGCAAGGCTTGCCTTGGTTGCCTTTTCCACGAGTTTGACCACTTCGCCCACGCCGCCGATCTCCGACAGGCGCTTGATCCAGGAAATCAGCATCACGATCACGATGATGATCATGAGGATCGTGGCGATGAAGATACAGGCTGCGCTGGGGGCATCGTAGATGCCCGTGGACAAACCGATGATCCCAAGGATGCTGAAAATGAAGGCGCCGATGAAAGTGGAGATGGCTCTTTGCGCCGTGCGGTCCTGGGTCAGGAGCACCCTCGCACGCGGTGTTGCGGCACTTGCCGCTGCCTCCAAGGAAGACACCATTGTCCCCAGCGAGAAAATCGCCACGGCCAGCATGCTGGACGCCAGGATGCTCAGGATTGTCTCAAGCGCTTCGGCTGTGAGCAGCCGTTCGGCCCCCCTGGGCATCAACTCCCCGAAGACCGGGGCAAGCGCCAGGACAAGCACCGATGCCGCGGCATAAGCGCTTGGTAGGAACCATATTGAGCGATAAAGACGCAAAGCGAAGAGGCGCAGAGCACTCAGCCGCATGGAATTTCTAGACCTCGGTGGACCTGGATTTATGCACGGCTCCCACTCTAGCAGATTTGCGGCCGGCTTAGGTCCCTTCGAGAGGGAGCCTTGGGCCAAGGGCAAAAGTTTCACCTTTTTTTGCCACTCACGAACCCTGCCGCCCCAAGGCGGCCGACGCCATGGCGAGAAGGGCCGCGCCGGCCGGCAAGAGCGCCTCCGCCAATCCAAGGGTGTTCAGGGTAAGCCAGGATAGGCCGCACCAGATCAGCGCCAGCAGAAATGCCGACCGGCAGAGCCAACCGGTCCCGAAGAGCAACAGGCCCAAGCTTGCGATGGCTGTCGGGTCGGGCGCCAAGAAGGCGAATTCGAGCTGGGCGGGGGGCCTGCCCAAGAGCAGCAACAGCAGGGGGTGGAAGACGAAGCCATAGAGGAGCAGGGCCCCTCCGGCAGCCCGCCTGACCGGGGACACCCTGCCTGTAAACCGCCCTCGAAGGGCGGCTGCCATCAGCAGCAGGCCTGCGGCGAGAAAGAGCGGCAAGACATAGGGGGCCGTCCAGTTGATGCTTCGGTAGCTGACCAGAAAGAAGGCCGCGCCCACGGCGATCCAACCGGTTCCGAGAGCCAGCGCGAGCATCGTTGCTGGGGAGCGCTCTTTACCGCTTCTCCCAAGCAGGCTCCCCAAGATCGCGGTGAAGACCAAGGGGACAGCCGCGATCCACCAAAAGTCAGCGTTGTGCAGCAGAAAAAGCCGGCTATAGACATCCGGCGAAAAGAGCAAGAAATCTTCCGGTCTGTAGGTCCAGATCTGGTCCATGACGCCTATTGATCACAGCGCCCCAATGGTCTCGGCAATGCGTCTGCGCAAGGCTCCATCCGGCAAGGGGCCAGCGCTCGCCCGCAAGTTCTCTTCTGCATGTTCGGGCTTGGTCGTGGCCGGTATGGGGAGGGTCACGGCTTCATGCGAGAGGATGAACTTCAAGATGATCTGGGCCCAGCTCTCCGCGCCGATCGCTTCCGCCCAATCGGGTAAAGGCTCGCTTCTTAAACGGCGAGTGAGCGCTCCGCGCTGGAAGGGCCGGTTGACGATCACGGCCATGCCCTTTTCGCGGGCCAAGGGCAGCAGGCGTTGCTCAGCTTCTCTGTCGACCGGGTTGTAGGTGAACTGAACAAAGTCCAGTTCCTTCCGATCCATGATTCGCGCGAAGTCCGAATGACGCCTGCCGTGCGAGGTCGTGATGCCGAGATAGCGGAGGCGGCCCTCTTCCTTCATCGCCTCAAGGGTCTCAAGATGCGCTTCCCAGGCCACAAGGTTATGGACCTGCAGCAACTGAAACTGCGGCACGCCCCAGAGTTTGCGTGACCGTTCGATCTGCTCGGGCCCCTCATCGGGCGATGAGGTCCAGACCTTGTCGGCGGCGAAAAAGTCCGCCGGACGCCCCAGGGACTCCAGGCCGTGACCGATCACCGGTTGGGAGGAGCCATACATCGGTGAGGAGTCTATCATCCGCCCGCCGGCCTTGAAGAAAGCCTGCATCACCTCCGTCCGGGCGTCCCGCAGGACCGGGTCATCACCCACGTTGAAGGTAATCCAGGTGCCCATGCCTACCGCTGGGATCTGTGCGCCGCTGGAGGGAATCCTGCGCAGGGCTGGCGCTGTCGTCGCGGCACGCGCTGTCTTGGGCGAGGCGGGCAGGAAGGCGCAGCTTGCAAGCGATCCCGCGCCCGCAAGCAGGCGCCTTCTGTCCAAGGATCTAGGTCTGATCAGGTCGTCCGTCATAGCCGAAGAGATGGGATGGTTTTCGCCTGCGGGCAATGCATGTCCTTCCAGTCTTCATGGAGCGGGACCATAGCCCGCCGTGTCTGGGGGGGCACTTTCACGAGACTGCGGTCCTTCCTACATTGGACTCAAGGGAAGGAGGTCAGCCTTGAACAGCTACACGTCGAAGCTTCCGCCATTGGATCCGACGCGCGTTGCCATCATCGAGAAGTTCGGTGCCGAAATCTCTGCCATCGACCCTGTAGGGGCAGAGGTTCGGGGCGTTGATCTGACGTCTCAGACGGAGCCCCCCGCCGAGCTCCTCGAAGCATTGGAACAGGAGATGGCTTTCCGCGGTTTCCTGGTTTTCAAGAGCGACAAACAACTGGAGGCCGAGGACTTCCTGCGCGCGAGTTGTTGGTGGGGCGGCAAGGAATTGCACAGCACCCACGGCGTCCATCCCGCGACGCCAGGCGGCAACCGCCATATCTTCCGCCTGTCCAACGATCGCCGCCACGGCATCCCGGGGGTTGGACCGCAGTGGCACAATGACGGCAGCTTCAATTCGGACACCTTCTCCCACTCCGGTTACCACATCGTCCGGCCGGCAGAGAGAGGAGGGGGAACCTATTTTGCCCATCAGGGGGCGGCCTACAGGGCCTTGCCGGATGAGCGAAAGGAGTTCTGGAGCCGCCTGTCGTCGGTGAACTCCTCCACCGGCGTCGTCCATCCGGTCGTCCACCGGCATCCCCTATCCCAGGAGAAGTGCATCTGGCTGCACCTCGGAATGACGGGGGCCGTGATTGAGAAGATGCCGGATAAGGATGAGTTCCGGCTTCTGGACGCTACGGAACTGAAGCAGCTCTGCCACCAGTACAACGACATCCTCAACGCCGGCTTGGAGGACGGCTACGCCATCGGCTACGAGTACCAGGAGAACGATTGCGTCTTCATCGACAATCTGGCCGTTGCGCATCGCGCCTCGCCCGAGGCCCATTTGCCGCCGGAAGAGCAGGGCTTGCGTATCATGCACCGCAGCACGGTTCGCGGCGTGCAAGACCTGGCGCCCGACTTTGGCTTGCCGCTCCATCTGAACATCCATGGCCCCCGCCCATCCACGCAAGGGGTGTGGCAGAGCGGAGGAATCGGCTTCCGCTGGGACGACGGCGTGCGCATGCAGAACTAGAGTTCGGTGGCGGGCACAGAGCCGCAACCTCGGCGCTCCAGGGCTTCGCCGCGATGGTCGCCCGGAGGGCTGTCGGGGTTGATCTGCCTCGGTCGCGTCAGTCTTCTAGAACGCGTCGCCGCTCCTCGAACTCCTCCTTGTCGATCTCGCCCTTGGCAAACCGCTCCTTGAGGATATCAACCGGGGTTTTGCGGTGGCTATCGGCCGCGCCGTGCCCCTGTCCCCCGCTGGCATGCCCCCCGACAAGCCAGCGGACGAGAAGCACGACGATCAGGGCGGCGAGGAAGAAGAATCCGATCATGAAGAGGGGGCCGAGGAACCAAGCGTGCCACGGCCCGTCCCCCATATGCGGCCCGTAGAAGGGTGCTTGGGTCGGCTGGGCAAGTGCCTCAGAGGCCCTGAACCCCAGAAGCATCGTCCCGATGGTTGCGAGGCTTCTCGCTATAGACATGACGCCGCTCCTTCTGACTGTGACATTCGCCCGTTTGTCTCACGGGCGCCCGGCAGCGCGCATTGATCTGGGGCAAGAGGACGACATCAAAGTCCTCGGCTTTTGGTGGTCATGCCCTGATAGAAGCGGACGCTTCCAATCATTCCAGCTACCGGGACCGCGCCTCTTGAGGATATCATCATGCCCCCTCTCCCGGAGCAGGAGGTTCGCCATGAAGTTCACCAAGGAACGTTTCATCGAGAAGTGCCGAGCGGCCCGCCTGGAGGGACAGAAGGCGATCCGTGAACAGGTCCTGGAAGCCCTTGATGACCCCTCTGCCATCTTCGCTGAGCTTGGAGAGCCGACGAAAGCGGGGATAGAGGCGCTCTACCGCTCACCGGACCTGACCGTGATCTCCTTCGTTTGGGCGCCCCACATGACGCTCTTTCCCCATAACCACGAGATGTTCTCCGTGGTCGGCCTCTATTCGGGCCGGGAGGACAACATCTTCTGGCGGCGCAGCGAAGACGGCATCGAGGCGGCCGGGGCCAAATCGCTGGGCGTGGGAGAAGTCGCCACGCTCGGCAAGGACATCATCCATTCGGTTGTGAACCCGACAGGCAAAAGGTCCTGCGCGCTTCACGTCTACGGCGGAGATTTCTTCGACCCGCCCACGCCCCGCCTGGAGTGGGACCCGGAGACGCATTCCGAACGTCCGTGGGACATAGCGCATGCCAAGGCGGCGTTCCTGGATGCGGACAGGAGAGCATCCAGGGGTCCGGCTGCATGACGGATAAGGATATCTACAGCGGGCTTACCCAGCTTGGCGGCAGCAGCGAGCTGCCCGCCTCGCCGGAGGCCGCGCGGCTCGAACGCGTCGAGAACTTGGACGCCGGAACGGATTTCCTCGTGCGCTTCACCGCACCGGAGTTCACCTCGCTTTGCCCCATGACCGGGCAGCCGGACTTCGCCCATTTCGTGATCGACTATCTGCCGAACCGGTGGCTGGTGGAGAGCAAGTCGCTGAAGCTCTTCCTCGGCTCCTTCCGAAACCACGGCGCGTTTCACGAGGCCTGCACCGTCATGATCGCAAATCGGCTGATCGAGGCCATCGAACCGAAATGGCTGCGCATTGGCGGATACTGGTACCCGCGCGGCGGCATGCCCATCGACGTCTTTTATCAGACCGGCGAGCCCCCTGAGGGCCTATGGATCCCCGACCGAGGCGTGCCCGCCTATCGAGGACGCGGCTAGGTCCCTGGATCGGCAACCTACCTGCCCCGCACGGTCATCTGCCGAACGGCATAGTCCCCGCCGCGATTGCCGATGAGCAGACCGTCGAAAGGATCGCGGAAGGAGTTGTCGCGGACAGCCAGCAGGGGCTCACCGGCCAGTTCTACGCTCATGCTTCCGTCGGGCCGGCGCGACCACTGAACCACGAAGGGCTCATCGGTGAGCAGGTCGCGTTCGAGGTTCGCCGAGGCGAGGCTGCGCACTGAACCGCGCGAGGAGACCGCGAGCAGGGCAACTCTCCCGCCCCCGCCCTGCGAGGGCTCCAGCGCCAGGCGGTAGCCGGCGTTCGCCCCCTGGTAGACGCCGATATCCATGCCCCCGCCGTCTGTACCGGCCAGGGGGCGCGCGCTCATCGTGGTTTCAATCTGGAACGCGTTGGTGACGCCGAGCTCGGCGAGCGCGAGCGCGGGTTCGCTCGGATCCGCATTGTTTGTCTGGTTCGATTGCGTGCCCAGGGCCTGGCCCAGAAGTCCGCCGACGATCTCGCCCACCAGCTCCTCGTCGCTCTTCTGCGCGTTGCCCGAGGAACGCTCGACCTGTGAGCGCAGGCCACGGGACCAATCCATCTTCATATTGCCTTGGCGGACCGCCCAGGGCGCCTTGGGCGAAGAGCCCTGGGAATCGAAGCGGTGATCGAGGAGCACGACCGGCCAGGTCTGGCCGTAGCGTGCCGAGAGCGAGCGCAGGTCGTCGAGGAACCACGGATCGGCCAAGCCCTCCCGTTCTCCGCGCTCGATCAGGGCATCGAGATCGCGCAGCAGGTCCTGCATCCCGTCATCCGCCTTTTGGGCCTGAGCGGGCGCGACATGAAAAGCTGCGGCTAGAACGAAGATATAGATCAGGGTTTTTCGTATCATCTTCTGTCTCCCACGGTATTCCAGGCTTCTTAGGGGGCAGCATCGCACGGCCCCTGACCGCGGGCCAAGCGGGAGCAAACAGGGGGCTCCCGCGCATCGGCGTTCACCTGAAGGCCTAGAGCCCCGACAAGGCCGTCCCGAAAAGACGGAGCTGGGAGGGGAGGGAGCTGGTCTTCTCTAGCCGAGGGCGCCCGCTCTCGCCTCCTGCGCCTCGCGCTCCCACTGCTGGATAAGGTCAGCCAGATCGCGGAACTCGGCCTTCCTCGCGCTTGAGAAGAGCGGATCCTTGCCCATGCTGAATCCGGAGGTGATGCTGTCCCAGTCCTCATCTCGAAGCAGCGTGCGCGCTTGGGGGAAGAAGACCTGCTCTTCCATGGCGATGTGCGCGCGCTCCTTGTCGATGAAGCGCCTCACGCGCTGCTCGAACGTCTCCCTGGGCATCTCCGCTTCCCGCAGGACCGCCTCGGCGGCCTCCTTGAAGGCGGAGACTTCCTCGGTGGCCTGCTCGTGTTCGCGCTCCAGATCGCCGACCTTCTCCGATGCTTTCCGGTCGCGTTCCTTCAGCTGCGCGAAGATGGCGTTCTCCAGCGGGTGGTGAAAGCGCTCGGAATAGTCGGCGAAGTAGTCGGCGATCTTCAGGATGATCTCGTAATCGGGATGGTCTCCCCGCTCGAACACCGACAGCTCCTGCTCCAGGACGGCGAGCAGCTTCATGAAGTTGGCGTGGTCGAGCTGTAACTCGTTCAGTGGCTTTGTCATCGCGTTCTCCTTATCGATCAGCGCGGACCGAAGTGAAACAAGACCGGAAAGTAGCGCTTCAGATGGTGATGCGCTGCACTTCCGAGCCCTTGAGCGACTTGGCGGCGTCGCTGGCGGCGCGCTTGCCCGCCACCACTGGCTTGTAGTCCATGTCCACGACCAGGATGTGCTTGATCAGCCAGTTCTCCAGGAAGCCCTGCAGTTCCTCTCCCACCAGATCGCTGGCGCCTTCGGGGTCGGCCCGGAACTTGCGGGCGACCTCCGCCAACTCCGCAACGAAGCGCTCATGCTCCTCGTGATGCCCGGGCAGGGACGTGTAGCCGCAGGCCGCCATGACGCGCTCTTCGCGCGCGAAGTGCCATTCGGCGTAGCGCACCAGCGCCTTCAGGCAGCGGTCGATGTCCTTGGGCCGCATCTCGCCTTCCTTGTAGCCCCGCAAGTTGTTGATGATCTGAATGAGCGTTCTGTGGTCCTCGTCGAGTTCGGGGACGCCTACGCTCAACCGTTCTGACCATTCAAGCTTTGGCATCTTCCTCTCGCCTCCCTTCCGAAGGATGCTGGCCGGTTGGCCTGGCATCCAGCTTGTCGCTGATCCTTCTTATTGTCCCCGGCCGGCGCGCGGGCTCCATGACCTGGATCAAGTGACGGTTTTGCCTTCAGACGAAGAAATGAAGGACTGCTCTATTTGACTTGGCTCAAGGCCGGAGGCGTGCGATCCGGTCTAGAAGAGGGCTATGAACGCCCGGACCCAAGACACGCAGACCCTCATCTCGCTGGCGGCGCGGAACCTGCCGCGCTACACGAGCTATCCCACAGCGCCCCACTTCAAGCCGCTTGCGGCGGAGGACTATGAGGCCTGGCTGGGCGCGATTCCGCCGGGTCTGGACCACTCCCTCTATCTGCACGTGCCCTACTGCCGCAGCCTCTGCTGGTACTGCGGCTGCCACATGAAGGTGGAGAACCGGTACGAGCGCCTGCGCCCTTACGTGACCGCCATGAAGCGGGAGCTGGCGCTCCTGCGCGAACGGCTCTTGGAGCGGCCCCGTCTCACGCATCTGCACTGGGGCGGCGGCACGCCCTCGATCCTGTCGGGGGAAGATTTCGCGGCGATCATGGGGTCGGTTCGCGATGCCTTCGAGGTCGCGCCGGGCGCGGAACTCGCCATTGAGATCGATCCGCGCCAGCTCTCCGACGATCTGGTCGAAGCGCTGGGCGCCACCGGCATCAACCGCGCCTCCTTCGGCGTACAGGACTTTTCGCCCCGCGTGCAGGAGGCGATCCACCGCGTACAGAGCCCTGAACTGGTCGCCGGGGCGTTGCGCCGCCTGCGCACCGCCGGCGTATCGGGAATCAACTTCGACCTGATGTACGGCCTGCCCTATCAGGGCGAGGCGGAGCTACGGCGCACGGTGGAGCTCGCGGTCGCGATGGAGCCGGACCGTCTGGCCGTGTTCGGCTATGCCCATGTTCCCTGGATGAAAAAGCACCAGCGGCTGATCCCCGAGGCGGCGCTGCCCGGCGAGACCGAGCGTCTGGCCCAGGCCGAGCTGGCGGCGGAGCTGCTGAAGGCGGCGGGCTACCTGCCCATCGGCCTGGACCACTTCGCGCGGCCCGGCGATCCCATGGCCGAGGCGTGGCGGGAAGGGCGGCTGCGCCGCAACTTTCAGGGCTACACGACGGACTCCGCGGATCTGCTGCTGCCAATCGGCGCTTCCGCCATCGGCTTCCTGCCCCAGGGTTTCGTCCAGAACGAACCCGACATCGGCGGGTACATCAAGACTTTGGAGGCGGGACGCTTGCCCTGCCGGCGGGGGCTGCCGGTCAGCCGGGAAGACAAGCTCCGCCAGGCGGTGATCGAGCGGGTCATGTCCGCCAGGCAAGTGGATGTGGCCGCCCTCTGCCGGGAGTGGGGCTTTCCCGAAGACTTCCTGGACGCCTCTCTTGGCAAGACGGCGGAGCTGGAGGCTGCCGGTCTGCTGACCAGACAGGGGCGCAAGCTGAGCATTTCAGGAGAGGCGCGGCGGTTCCTTCGGCACATCGCTGCCGCCTTCGACGCCTACCTCGCCGAAAGCCAGACGCGCCATTCGCGGGCGGTTTGACGGACCCTCTGCGGCCTCTTTGTGGCGGCGCTGCCGCGCATTCCGGTGGTCCGCCTTTGCATCCCAAGAAACCTGTCGAATAAGTGACAGGGGCGACACAATATTAGTGTAAGCTAAGGTTGTGTTTCGGGTGCCGATATGAGGGTGCTGTGGTGTTCGACACTGAATCTGGCCAGTTCGAGATCAGGGAAGAGTACTACAAATGGTGCAGCTGGCTTTATGAAGCCCTGAGGGACCGGCTTGGACTGAACATCAAGGTTCATCCGGACACCGAGTTGCTGCAGCAGGGCCACATATTCCTGTTCAATCATTTCGCCCGCTTCGAGACCGTCTTTCCTCCCTACCTGCTCTATCGCCACACCGGGACCTTTACCCGCTCGATCGCCGATCATCGGCTGTTCACGGCCAACGAGTGGCTGGATAAGCTGCTGCGCGGGCTCGGCGTGGTTCCGAACAATCAACCCGGCCTGCTCGCGTTCCTCGCCGCGGAAGTGCTTCGGGGCCGGAAGGTTTCGGTATTCCCGGAAGGGGGCATGGTCAAGGACCGGAGGGTCCTGATCGGCGAAGACAAGTACGGCATTCAGTTCCCAAGCGCAGCGCAGCCTCGCGGCCACCATCGGGGCGCTGCCGTTCTGGCCCTGACGCTGGATATCTTCAAGAAACGTATCCTGGAGCTCCACAAGCAGGGTGATACGGCCCGCCTTGGCCGCTGGGTGGAAGCGCTCGGCCTGGAAGACGAGCAGCAGCTGCTCACCAGGGCGCGGGAGCCGACCTTGATCGTCCCCTCGACCATCACCTTCTACCCGCTTGGCATTCAAGAGAACGCCCTCAGCCGCATGGCCTCGCTTCTGGCCAAGGACTTGCCTCAGAAGGCGGCGGAAGAGCTCCTCATCGAGGGCAACCTCGTGCTCCGCGACACGGACATGGACATCCGGCTGAACCCGCCGATCAGCCCGGACCGCAAATGGTCGTTCTGGGAGAAATGGCTGCTCAACAGGTACTTCCTGAAGGTCGACTCGCTCGAACAGTTCTTTAGCCTGCGCGATCACGCGGAGACCTTCACCGAAAGGGTGCTGGTAAAGAGCCTCTCGGCCGAGGCGACCCGCTTGCGCGATCTGACCATGCGCGCCCTCTACGTGGGAACCTCCATCAACCTCAGCCACCTGGCGTCGCAGTTGATCACCTCCAGGCTGGCGCAGGGGCACATGGCGATAGGCGTCGCCGACTTCCATAGGGCGCTCTACGTGGCGCTGAAGGAGCTGCAGGCGATAGAGGGCGTGCACCTGCATCGCAGCCTGAGTTGGCCCGACCGCTACCGAGGGCTGCTCGACGGCGAATGCCGCGACTTGGAGCGGTTCCTGGAGACCTGCAGCGCTGCGGGTCTGTTGCGGAAAGCCGGAGAGGCTTACGAGTTTCTCGAGAAACTTCGTCATCCGCAGGGATTTCATGAGGTCCGCCTCGAAAACCCGATCCTGGTCTACACGAACGAAGCGGCCCCCATTCCCGCCGTGCGCGTTGGAGCCGAAAGGGCGTTGAAGAGGATCGGCGAGATCACCGAGCAGAATCTGGCGGCTTATCTGTTCGACGACGAGCTTCGGGCCCACGAATGGAATCGCCAGCACTTTTCGGCGGAGCGGTACCGCGCGGTCAACGAGACGGAGACGGCAACCGAAAGCGGCGCCCCCTTCCTCTTGGGCTGCGAGCAGCGCAGGGCGAAAGGCGTTCTTCTGGTGCACGGCCTCTTGGCGTCGCCGGCCGAGCTCGCCCAGTTCGGCCAGCACCTGAAGGAGCAGGGCTACGCGGTGATGGGCGTTCGCATCGCGGGCCACGGCACCTCGCCCTGGGACCTCAAGAACCGGGACTGGGGCGAGTGGCTCGCCTCGGTTCGCGGCGGCTATCGGATCCTTTCCGCCTTTGCCGACACGATCGTCGTCGTCGGGTTCTCCGCGGGCGCCGCCCTGTCCCTGATCCTTGCGGCGGAGCGGCCCGCCAAGCTCGCCGGGGTCGCCTCCGTGTCGGCGCCGCTGGCCTACCGGAACCGGAAGCTGGCGCTGGTGCCGCTGGTGCAGGGAATAAATAGGCTGGCGGGCTGGATACCCAATGTCGACAGCGCCACGACCTTCGTGGAGTACGAGGCCGAACACCCCGATATCAACTATCACAACGTGCCGATCTATGCGCTGCACCAGCTCAGGGCCATGACCGCGGAATTGCAGAAGCGCTTGCCGGAGATAAAGGCTGAGACCTTGGTCCTGCAGGGGGATGACGATCCTGTCGTCGATCCTTCGAGCGCCCAGCAGATCTTCGACAGGCTCCAGGCCGACAAGAAGACCCTGCGATGGATACCCTCCGGCCGGCACGGAATCCTGAACGAGGACATCGGCGGCACCTGCGCGGCTGTCGAAGATTTCATCGCGAAGACCGGCAGCAGTGAGCCCTTGGCCGGGGTCCGCCCACAGGGGCATGCAAGGGGCGAGGGCCTATCGCGGTCTCCGGCTCTGGGATGACTGACGGCTCAGCTTGCGGTCCGACGACGCCTTCGCGGGCCTCGCGCCGGAAGGGTTCCAGGCGAACTGGAAAGGAGTGGTCTGCGTACTTTCCAGACGGCGTCCGGCGTTCCTATCGAGCGCGGCGCTCACTCCCATTCCATCTTGCGGAAGACCTGACCCGCGTTTCGCGTCGCCAGCTCCTCGAAGGTGTCCAGATGCTTGTAGGGAGACTGGTCCACGTAATAAGCCTCGGAAAGATCGCCCCCGGAATCCAGATGCTCACGGATCTTGCCGCGGATGTAGATTAGGTAGTCCTTCGTGTAGCGGCGAACCTGCGCCATGTTCGTCGGATGGCCGTGCCCGGGGATCACGTAGGTCGCCTCCAAGGGCTCGAAGCCCGCGTCCCAACTCTCCAGCCATGCGGCGGTGTCGGTCTCCTCGAAGATGGGCAGGAGGCGTTCGTGGAAGGCCATGTCGCCGGAAATGACCAAGCTCTCCTCGGGCAACCAGACGACGACGTCGCCGGGTGAGTGGGCAGGCCCCAAGTTCAGGACCTGGATTTCCAGGTCGCCGAAATCGACCGAGTAGCTGTCAGTGAAGGTCTCGTCGGGCGACACGATCTCGGTCTTGTCGGCTTTCTCCTTCTGAATTCTGCGCGCTGCCTCCAAGCTCTGGAAGCCATGGGCCTCGAACGAGGCGGCCGCGTCCTCCTGGGCGACGATCTTGACGCCCTGCGCGCGCCAGTAGGAGTTCCCCAACATGGCATGGCCCTGACCGTTCTCGTTGACCACCAGCCGCACCGGCTGATCCGTCACCTGCTTTATCTCCGCGTGCAAGGCTTCGGCCAACTGCCAGGAGGCCCCGCCGTTCACCACGACAACGCCGTCGCCGGTGATGATGAAACTCAGATTGTTGTTGTGTCCGCCGTTCTCATAGGTCGGCGGCGCCGTCGCGCCGATGGCCGAGAAGACGTTCGGGATGAACTCGACAGGCTTTGAATAAAGCGCGGAGGCCGGATACTGGTCCGGGATGTCTTCGCTCGCCATTGCCGGGGGCGCCAGAAGAACGCCTGCCATTACCGTCGCCAAGACCTTCAACACGATAACCTCCCATAGATTGACCGGGGCGACATCGGGCTCAGCCGCCCCTATTGCGGTGGGATCAGGACGATTTTGCCCACGGTCTTTTTCGCGGCGAACTCTTCCTGCGCCCGATGGATCTCCTGCAGCGGATAGCTTTTCGCGATCAGCGGCTTGATGCTGCCCGCCGTCACATAGCCCGCCAGTTCCTCGAACACCTTCGCGGGCGTGTAGGTGCAGCCGAAGATGGTCAGGTCCTTCAGATAGAGGGTCCGTAGGTCGGCCTCCACGATGGGGCCCGCGATCGCGCCGGAGACGGCGTAGCGGCCGCCCGCAGAAAGGGCCTCCATCAGCGAGCCCCAGTGTTCGCCGCCGACGACGTCGATGACGCAGGTAACGCTGTTCTCCGCCGGGGTCTCATCGCGGTCCAGAACCGCGTCCGCGCCGAAGTCCAGCACGGCCTCCTGCTTGGCCTTGCCCGCCACGCCCGTCACCTCGGCCCCTTTGAGCTTCGCCAGCGCCACGGCGGCGAGGCCGACGCCGCCGGAAGCCCCGGTTATCAGGACGCGGTCGCCCGCGGAGACGCCGGCCCTGGTCAGGAGGTTGAGGGCGGTACCGTAGTTGCAGGGAACCGCGGCGATCTCGGCGTCGGAAAGCGGCGAGGCGCTGACGTCGTAGAGATGCTCGGCGGCCACGACGCAGTATTGCGCGAAGGCGCCGTCCAGTTCCGACCCGATCGCCTGGAAGCGGGTCGGCTCTTCTTCGGTGGGGATCGGCTGGTTGGTCGGGCAGGTGACGCGCGCGCCTTCCGCAAAGCCCATCACGCCCTCTCCCAGGGCGACGACCCGTCCGCAGAGGTCAGCCCCTTGAATCCGGGGGAAATGGAGGGCGCCCGACCATCCGCCCTCTTCGACCGAAGCCTCTGAGTCCACCGCGTCCGTCGCGCCGCTGACCGACTTCGAATACCAGCCGAGCCGCGTGTTGATGTCGGTGTTGTTGACCCCGGCGGCCAGGACCTTGACCAACACTTCGCCTGGGCCGGGCGAGGGCGTTGGGATGGCCTCGTTCCAGACGAGCTTCTCCGGCCCGCCGTGACCGGTCAGCTGAACGCCGCTCATCGTCTCAGGAATCGTCATCTTCGCCCCGCTGGTCTCGTGGTTCTCGGTCCGAACGTACAGTCCGGCCACTATGACCGCTTATGTCCTGGCGGGAAACCGTATGTCCTTGATTCGGAAAGGCGCCGCTCACGGCTTGGTCATGAGGATCCCGTCCTCGCCGTCGCTTTCCGAACGGTCCTTGACCATTGGGCTTGGACGCTCACGCGCGGGGGCGGGCGTTCTCCGGGTCGAACACCGGGGCGTCGAGCACCGTTGCCCGCCGGAGCGAGCCGAGCGTCATGACCTCCAGGCTTGAGCCCGGCCTTGCCGCCTCGGGCCTCACGTAGGCCCAGCCGAGCCAGGCCCCTTCGGCATAGCCATAGCCGCCAGAAGAGATCGAACCGATGCAGCGTCCCTCCTGCCAGACCGATTCCGAGCCGAGCGGGTCGGCCAGGGGCTGTTCGCCCTGCGGCTCCTCCAGCTTCACATAGGCGACGACCCATCTTTGGGGCTCCTTCAGCGAGATCTCGGAGCCCTGGAAACCCTCGGTCCGGGTGAAGCGTTCCAGACCGGCTTCCGCCAGCGTCACCTCGTTGGTGATCTCGTGGCCGGACTTATAGGCCTTTTCCATGCGCAGGGCGTTGAGCGCGGCGGAGCCGACGTGGACCAGACCCAGGGGCTCGCCCGCGGCGACGAGCGCCTCGTAGATCTTCGCCATGCCCGCCATGGGGGCATGCAGCTCCCAGCCCAGCTCCCCGGTGTAGGTCACGCGCAGCGCCCGCACGCCTTCGACGCCCGCCACCGTGATCTCCTGTGCGGAAAGCCAGCGGAAGGCCTGGTTGTCGAGTGGCGCCTGTGTCGCGGCCTTCAAGATCTCCCGCGCCTTCGGGCCGGCCAGCATGATGACGCCGTAGCGCTCGGAAAGGTTATCGAAGGCGACCTCCTCGCCCATGCGGACCTGACCCTTCATCCAGTCGAGCAGCGCTGCTTCCTTGGCGGCTGCGTAGACGGCGTAGAAGCGGTCCTCCGACAGGCGCAGCAGGGTCGTCTCGCCCTCCAGCCGGCCATTGGGGTTCACCAGATAGGTGAGCGACACTGACCCCGGCTTCTTGGGCAGGCGGTTGGAGGATATGCGCGAGAGGTAGGCCTCTGCATCCCGTCCCGAAATCTCGATCTTCGAGAAGGCGGAGAGGTCGGCGATGCCCGCGGTCTCTCTCAGCCCGGCGACCTCGGCCCCGATGATGTCGTGCAGCTCCGACCGGCGGAAGGCGTGGATGTGCGCCTGCGGCGTGCCGTTCAGGGCATACCAGTAGGGCCGCTCCCAGCCGTAGACGTCCTGGTAAACCGCACCCTTCGCCTTCAGGGTCTCATAGAGCGGCGTGGTCTTCGAATTCGACGGACGGCAGGCGGGCCGGTCCAGGTGGGGGAAGGGGATCTCGTGGCGCAGCAGGTAGTCCTCCTTCGCCTTTTCGATCCGGTAGGTCTCGTCGATCTTCGCCCCGAAGCGCCGGGGATCGAAGCTCGCCATGGAGATGTCCGCCGAGCCGTGCACCATCCATTGCGCGAGGTACTTGCCCGCACCCGGTCCCCAGGCGATGCCGACCTGCGAGCCGCAGCAGAGCCAGAAGTTCTCCACGCCCGAGGGGCCGAGCATCATGTTGCCGTCGGGCGGATGTGTGATCGCGCCATGCACCACCCGCTTGATGCCCAGCTCGGCGAAGATGGGCATGCGCTCCATCGAATTCTCCAGCCACGGCATGATGCGGTCGTAGTCCGGCTCGAAGAGCTCGTTCTCGGCCTCCCAAGGCGTGCCTTCGTCCCAGACCGTGGCGGCGTTCGCCTTCTCGTAGATGCCGATCAGCCCTGACTTCTGCTCCATGCGGATATAGCCGGAGACCTGGCGGTCGTCGCGCACGACCGGCAACTCCCGCTCCAGGTCCTTGAACTCGGGCACGGGCTCGGTGATCAGATAGTGGTGCAGCAGGTTGGCGATGGGCAGGTCGAGGCCCGCCCACTTGCCGATCTGGCGCGCATAGGTGCCGCCCGCGTTGACCACGATCTCGCAGCGGATGTCGCCTTGCTCGGTATGAACGGTCCAGCCGTCCGCGCTTCGGGTCAGTCCGGTCGCGCGGTTGTGGCGGATCACCTTGCCGCCCATCTGGCGCGCACCGGCGGCCAGACCGAAGGAGACGCCCGCGGGATCGACATGCCCGTCGTGCGGCGTGTGCAGCGCGCACTGTATGCCGTCCAGGTTATAGAAGGGGTGCAGCTCACGGATGCGCTCCGGCCCGACGATCTCCATCTGATGGCCGAGACCGCGTCCCACCGACAGGGTGAACTTCAGCCAGTCCACTTCGGCATCGTCATAGGCGACGCGCAGCGATCCGCAGCCGTGCCAGGTGGCGTTCTGGCCCGTCTCGGCCTCCAGCCTGGGATAGAGCTCGGTGCCGTAGGCCGCCATCTTGGCGAGACCGTAGTGGGAAACCGAATGGGTGATCTGCCCCGCGGCGTGCCAGGTCGAGCCCGAGGTGAGCTCCGCCTTCTCCAGCAGGATCAGGTCCGTCCAACCCTCCTTGCAAAGGTGGTAGGCGAGGGAGCAGCCCATGACGCCGCCGCCGATGATCACGACCTTCGCCTGCATCTCCATGGCCTTTTCTTGTCCCTTGCAAAGCCGCTGCGATGGGCGTAGATAATGATACAGATGTATCAGTGTCAATAGGAATGATACAGAATGGATCAAAACCTCAAGACCGCCAAGCAGGTGACGGAGGCGCTGACGCAGGTCTTCCCCGACCTGCCTCCGGCCTTGCAGGCCGCCGCCCGCTTCATCATCGACAACCCGCGCGAGGTCGGCTTGCAGTCCATGCGCAGCCTGGCGGCCAAGGCATCGGTCCATCCCAACGCCTTCGTGCGCCTTGCGCGCCTGATCGGGTTCGAGGGCTACGACGATCTGCGCGAGCGCTTCCGCGACTTCCTCGTCTCCGACGACCTGGGCGGCTTCGGCGACCGCGCGCGCTGGCTGCAGCAGCTCGCTGCCGAGGGCGGCACCGCGGGAATCCTGAGCGAGATGGCCGGCGCCGTGAGCGACAACCTGGAGCGCGGTTTCGTGAAGCAGGACCCCAAGCACCTGGAAGCCGTCTGCGATGCGATCCTGGGCGCGCGTCTGGTCTACATCGCCGGTGTCGGCTCGGCATACAGTCTGGCGCACCAGTTCTGGTACGTCGCCCGCATGGCCTTCGACAACATGCTGCCGGTGCCGCGCGAAGGCTCCCAGCCGATCGACGATCTGGCCCACGTCGGCGCCGAGGACCTGCTGATCGCGCTCACCTTCCAGCCCTACCGGGTGGAGACCATGGCGGCGGTAAGGCTCGCCAAGCGCCGGGGCGCAAAGGTCATCGGCATCACCGACAGCATCACCTCGCCGCTCGCGCGCGAGGCGGACGAGGTGCTCGTTTGCCCGACCAGCACGCCGCAGTTCTTCCAGAGTCAGGCCGCGGTCACCGCGCTGCTGGAGACGCTGATCGCGGTTCTGGTGGGCCGGGCGGGCGAAGCGGCGCGCCTGCGCATCGAAGCCTTTCACGAACAACGGCTGGCGGCCGGTATCTATGAGGAAAACCCGCGCCTGGGCGCGCTGGGCTGAGGCCCGGCGCCCAGGTTTGCTTTGATAGGGGATAAGCGGTCATGGACGACATGGTCTCTATGGGCAAGCGGGCCCTGGCGGCGCGCTACTACACCGATCCGTCGGTCTTCGCGCGCCAGCGCGAGCAGCTTTTCTTCAAGACCTGGCAGTTCGCCTGCCATGAAAGCCGGGTGCCCGAGACGGGCGACTACTACGCCTTCTCCATTCTGGATCAGGACCTTTTCGTCGTGCGTCAGAAGGATGGCTCCCTGCGGTGTTTCTACAACGTCTGCCAGCACAGGGGGCATCCCCTGGTGGAGCAGGAAGGCCGGGCCCGGCTCATCGTCTGCCCCTATCACGCCTGGTCCTACGGTCTGGACGGAAAGTTGAAGGGCGCGCATGGGACGAAGGATCAGGAGGGCTTCGACCGCTCCAAGATCTGTCTGACCGAGGTCAGGCTGGAAAGTCTGGCCGGTTTCCTCTTCGCCAACCTCGACCCTGGCGCGGTCCCGCTCGCCGAGACTTTCCCCGGCGTGGAGGAGGCGATCCTCAAGTTCCTGCCGGACACGAAGGACCGCGTCTTCGCCCATGAGCATGAGGCCGAGGAACACTGCAACTGGCTGATCGCGGTGGAGAACTACAACGAGTGCTATCACTGCCGCGTTGCGCACCCGACCTTCTCCGCCGGGGTCGTGGACCCCCAGAGCTACGACATCGCGGTCTTCGCGCCGGGCGTCTCCTGCCTGCACCATACGGCCAAGGCGCAGTCCGGGAAGTCCGCCTGGTACGACACCTCCGGGTCGGACTACGCCTCCTTCTTTCTCTGGCCAGCGTTCAGTTTGCAGCTCTACCCCTCGGGTTTGGTCAACAGCTACCACTGGCGGCCCGGCGGCGTCGCCGACACGACCGTCCACCGCACCTGGTACTCCAAGGACGGGGTGGTGGACGATTCCCTGCAGCGGGTGATCGACCTGGACCGGGACACGACCTTCGCCGAGGATCTGCGGCTGGTGAAGCGCATCCAGCGGGGCCTGGGCTCGCGCGGCTACAATCCCGGTCCCCTGGTGATCAATGCCGCCGGCGGTATCGATTCCGAACACTCCATCGCCGCGCTCCACGACTGGGTCCGGGAAGCGAGCGATGAGTAGCCCTTCCGCGACCCTGCAGGCCGTTTATCACCGAAAAGGAATACTGGCATGACCACCTTGGAGTTGACCCGAAACCGGGAGCTTTACGAGATCGCAGAACGGGTTCTGCCGGGTGCCGGTCTGGGCGGCTACGCCTTGCCGGAGGAGCTGCGCTTTGTCTTCGCCGAAGGCAAGGGCGCGCGCATCAAGGACGTGGATGGGCGGGAGTACATCGACTACGTGGGCGGGGCCGGCGCGCTGATTGCCGGGCATTCCCATCCAGCCGTCGTGCGAGCGATCCAGGAGCAGGCGGCCAAGGGCCTGCACATGTTCGGCACGTTGAATGAGCCTGCGATCCGTCTGGCCCAGCGGCTGGTGGAGGACATCCCCTGCGCCGAGAAGGTGGTCTACGCGACCACCGGCTCGGAGGCGACGGCCTATGCCATGCGGCTGGCGCGCGCCTTCACCGGCAAGGACATGATCCTGAAGTTCGAGGGGGCCTACCACGGCAACCACGACTACGCGCTGACCTCGACCTTCCCCAAGAGCCTGGGCAACGACCCGCTGGGACAGGACGACACCGCGGGCCGTCCGGCGGGCACGCGCGCGACCATCTGCGTGGCGCCCTTCAACGACCTGGAGGCGGTCGAGCGCATCGTAAAGGACCGCAAGGAGGAACTGGCGGCGATCATCGTGGAGGGGGTTCAGCGCATCATTCCGGCCGAGCCGGAGTTCCTGCAAGGCTTGCGCACACTCTGCGACGAGACAGGCGTTCTCCTCATCATGGACGAGGTGGTGACCGGCTTCCGCCTGTCCTACCAGGGTGCGCAGGGCCACTACGGCGTGGTCCCGGACCTCGCCAGCTTCGGCAAGGTCGTGGGCGCCGGCGGGCCCTTGGCGGCGGTCGCCGGGCGGGCGGAGATCCTCGATCTCTGCGACCCCTCCAGAAAGGGCGCGCCGGACTACGTCTACTTCAACGGCACGCTGCATGGAAATCCGGCCGCCGCCGCGGCGACCCTGGCGCTGCTGGATGAACTGAAGAAACCCGGCACCCACGAGGCCCTCAACGACTTCGCGGCCCTGGCCTGCCGTGCCTGCCAGCAGGTGCTGGACCGGCACGGGCTTCCGGCGATCGCAGCCCAGACAGGATCGCTCTGGCAGATCCTCTTCATGCGCAAGCCGCCGAGGACGCAAGCGGACATGATGGCCAGCGACGCCGCCGCCATGCGCAGGCTCGACGCGGAGTGCATGAAGCGCGGGATCTACGCCCTGCCCGGCGTCAGGCGCTTCTTCTCGACGGCGCACGGCGAGCACGAGCTCGAAGATACGCTGCGCGCGCTGGACGCGGCCTGCCGGGCGCTCTAGTCCGCGCCTGGGCGCGGCTGCCGGTCAGGCTTGAAGGATGTTGAGGTGCTTCAGGAAGGAGGCCTTGACCCCTTCGATGTGGCGGGCCGTCAGCTCGGAGGCCTTCTCCGCGTCGCCCGCTTCGCAGGCTTCGAGGATGCCGAAATGCTCCCGGTTCGCCTGCTCCATGCCGTTGCTGAGCACGAGCTGCGCGCGCAGGTAACGGTCCAGGCGGTTCATGGCCTTGTCGATCAGCTCCAGGTGGAACTTCAGCTTGCTGGCGTTGTAGATCTCCGAATGGAAGTCGCGGTTGAGATCACCCCAGCTCATGGGGTCCTCGGAGTGGGAGAAGGCGGTGCAGTGCCTGCGGATGCGGCCCAGGATTTCCGGGGAGAGCAGGGGCACCGCGCGGCGAATGACCTCCGGCTCCACGAGCAGGCGGAAGTCGAAGAGCTCGGTCGCCTCTTCCTCGGACAGCCCTGAGACGACCGCGCCCTTGTAGCGCTGCATGCGGACAAGGCCCTGCTCCTCCAGGCGCGAGAGCGCCTCGCGGACAGGAATGCGGCTGACGTTGAACAGCTTGGCGATCTCGTCCTGACGCAGCGCCTCGCCGACCTCCAGGTCGCCCTTGATTATGGCCCGCCTCAGCTCCTCGAAGACGATCGAAGAGGCCGATGCCGTCTTGGAGATGTCAATCGGGTTTAGTTTCATATCCACCGATCCCCCTTCGCGTAGAATCTACAGGATCCCCGTCCCGATAGGAATGCATCTTTTATATTGCTTATTGGATCCAATCTGTCTCAGACTTGTTCCGGTCTTTTGTGACGATCCAACAAACCGGGAGGGTTCAATGCGATTCACAAAGCTATTTGCCATGACCGCCGCGCTGCTGATGGCGAGCGGTGTGGCCTCCGCCGACACCTTGGACGACGTGGTCGACCGCGGCACGCTGCGCTGCGGCGTGGTCCTGGATTTCCCGCCGATCGGGTACCGCGACGCCAATAACGAGCCGGCCGGCTTCGACGTGGACTACTGCGCGGATCTGGCTGCCGCCCTTGAGGTCGAATATGAGATCCTGCCGCTCACCTGGGCGGAGCGTCTGCCGGTCATCGTGACGGGCCGCGCCGATGTGGTCTTCGGCGCCACCTCCGACTCTCTGGCGCGTGCGCGCACCGTCGGCTTCACCATCCCCTATGCGATCTATTACGCCCAGGGCGTGGTCGGCAAGGACAGCGGGATCGAGACCTTTGAGGACATCCGCGGCAAGCGCGTCGCCGCCGCCGTCGGCACCGTGCCCGAGCAGGAGTGGCTGAAGATCGCCGCGGAATGGGGCGAGGAGAACCTCTATCAGGGTTATCAGTCGGAGAACGAAGTGTTCCTGGCCGTCGCCCAGGGCAAGGCTGACATCGGCATCACCACCAACACCGCCGTGAAGCCGATCACCGAGCAGTACGACACCATCATCGCGGGCCCGCGCATGCCCTGGACGACCGACTACACCTCCGTCGTCGCCAACCGCAAGGACGTGAGCTGGCTCAACTACCTCAATCTCTTCATCACCCACCAGGTCCGCTCCGGACGCTATCAGGAGCTCTGGGGCAGCTACGTCGGCGGTGAAGCGCCGGAGTTGCGCATCCCCGGCGTGATGTACTAACCACCAGCCCGATCGCCCCGCCCATCGCGGGCGGGGCGGTTGCGGCGGACGCGCGCGATGTTCGAATATAATTTCCACTGGCGACCGGTCATGAAGAACCTGCCCGACCTGCTCGAGGCGGGCTTGGTGACTCTGGAGGTCGCGTCCCTGGCCATGGTCCTGGGAATCCTGGTTGGGATGGCGCTCGCCCTGATCGGCCTTCACGGCAAGGGGCCGCTGCGCTGGTTCGCGGCGAGCTGGATCGAACTGGCGCGCAACACGCCGGCCCTGTTTCAGTTGTTCTTCTTCGGCTTCGGCCTGGGCGCCTTCGGCATTCACCTGACGCCCTACACCATCGTGCTCTCCGCGCTGACATTCAACTGCGCGGGCTATCTGGCGGAGAACTTCCGCGGTGGTTTCCAGGCGATCCCGGAGACACAGATCCGCGCGGCGCGCTCGCTCGGCATGACGGCGGCGCAAGCCTATGGCCGCATCGTCATCCCGCAGGTCCTGCGCCTCGTCTACTACCCGATCACCAACCAGATGGTCTGGGCGGTCCTCATCTCCTCGCTCGGCATGCTGGTCGGCTTCCGGGAGCTGTCGGGCGAAACGCAGTTCTTCGCTTCCAGGACTTACCGGATTTTCGAGTATTTCGCGGTCACCGCCGTCATCTACTACGTGATCGTGAAGATCATTCTCCTCGCCTCGCGGCTCCTGGCCATGAAGCTTTTCAGGTACTGAGGGGGCAGCCATGGAACCGACAGTGCAGTTCTTCAGCGGCTTCACGGCGCACGACTTCATCTTTCTGGGCGAGGCGGCCTGGCGCACCCTGCTGATCTCCCTCTGCTCGATTGGGATCGGGACGGTCTTCGGGGTGGTTTGCGGATGGCTGCTCTATGAGGGACGGATCTGGGCGACGGTGTTTCTGGCGCCAATCCTCGACGTCTTCCGCTCCGTCCCGCTGATCATCCAACTGGTGCTGTTCTACAACTTCGCTCCGATCATCGGCCTCAACCTCGATCCCTTCATCTCGGGCGTCATCGTCCTTTCGATCTACACGGCGGCCCTGGTCGCGAACGTCGCGCGGGGCGGTATCGAGGCGGTCGGCGAGCCCATGCGCCGTGCGGCGCGCAGTCTGGGCATGACCTATTGGCAGGACCTTCGCTACATCGTCTTTCCGATCGGCGGGCGGGCGGTCTTCCCCTCCTGGGTCGGCGTAGCCCTGGGCGTCATGAAGGACAGCGCGCTGGTCTCGGTCCTCGGCTATGTCGAGCTCTTGAAGGCCAGCCAGATTCTGATCACCCGCACGCAGGAGCCCTTCCTGATCCTGGCCTTCGCGGGCGCGTTCTACTTCGCCCTTTCCTATCCACTCTCGCTCTATGCCGAGAAGCTCGAAAAACGGTGGGCTCAATGATCGAAATCGTCGACCTTTACAAAAGCTTTGGCGACCTGGAGGTGCTCAAGGGCATCAACCTGGAAGTCAAGAAGGGCGAGGTTCTCTCGGTCATCGGCGCCTCGGGCTCCGGGAAGTCCACGCTGCTTTACTGCATCAACGGGCTGGAGCCGATCCAGAAGGGTTCCGTCAAGGTGGACGGCGTGGAGGTCCACGCCAAGGGCACGGACCTGAACAAGCTGCGCCAGAAGCTCGGCATGGTGTTCCAGCAGTGGAACAGCTTTCCACACCTGACGGTTCTCGAAAACGTGGCCCTCGCGCCCCGGATCGTGCGCGGTCTCTCCAAGAAAGACGCGCAGGAGTTGGCGACCAAGCAGCTCGAGCATGTCGGCCTGGGCGACAAGATCAAGAGCTATCCCGCGGCCCTTTCCGGCGGGCAGCAGCAGCGCCTGGCGATTGCCCGCGCTCTGGCGATGGAGCCGAACTACATGCTGTTCGACGAGGCGACCTCGGCTCTCGATCCCGAGTTGGTCGGCGAGGTGCTCGACACCATGCGCCTGCTCGCCGAGGAGGGCATGACGATGATCTGCGTGACCCACGAGATGGGTTTTGCCCGCGATGTGTCCGACCGCGTCGCCTACTTCCATCAAGGCCTGATGGAGGAGATCGGCCCGCCTAGCCAGATTTTCGGGAACGCGGAATCCGAGAACACCCGCCGCTTCCTCTCGAAGATCAGATAGCGGCGGCGCGACCCCCCTGAATGCGGCCCTCGTCACAGGGCGCAGTTGAAAGAAGAAAAGGAGTCCAAGATGAACAACGAGATTTTCACGGGCTGCATTCCGGCCCTGATGACGCCTTGCCGGGAAGACCGGACGCCGGACTTCGCCGCCCTGGTGAAGCGCGGGCAAGAGCTGATCGCCGAAGGCATGTCGGCGGTGGTCTACTGCGGCTCCATGGGCGATTGGCCGCTGCTGACCGACGCCCAGCGGCAGGAAGGCGTCAGGCATCTGGTCGAAGCGGGCATTCCCACCATCGTCGGCACCGGTGCTGTGAACACGGCGAGCGCGGTGGACCACGCGGCCCATGCCGCCAAGGTCGGGGCGCAGGGCCTGATGGTCATCCCGCGGGTTCTGTCGCGCGGTCCTTCCCCGGCAGCGCAGCGCGCGCATTTCGAGGGCATTCTGAACGCCGCCGCCGAGCTGCCTGCGATCATCTACAACAGCCCCTACTATGGCTTTGCGACTCGCGCCGACCTGTTCTTCGAATTGCGGGCGCGTCATCCCAACCTGGTTGGCTTCAAGGAGTTCGGCGGGGCGGCCGATCTGCGCTACGCCGCGGAGAACATCACCTCCAAGGACGACGATCTGATTCTTCTGGTGGGCGTGGACACCCAGGTCGTCCACGGCTTCGTCAACTGCGGTGCGCGCGGCGCGATCACCGGGGTCGGCAACGCTCTTCCCAAGGAGGTGCTGCATCTGGTCGCGCTCAGCGAACAGGCCGCCAAGGGCGATCCCGAAGCGCGGCGCCGGGCACAGGAGCTCGACCGGGCCATGGCCGTGCTGTCCTCCTTCGACGAGGGGCCGGACCTGGTGCTGTTCTACAAGCACCTCATGGTCCTGCAGGGCGACGAAGCCTACCGCCTGCACTTCAACGAGACGGATGCGCTGACCGACAGCCAGCGCCGCTATATCGAAGAGCAGTACCGGCTGTTCAAGGGCTGGTACGCCTCCTGGGCCTCCACCGGGCAGAGCGCCGCGCGCCCCGTGGCGCTTGGCGCGTGAGGCGCGACCGGCCAGCAACCCTAGCGTAGCGAAGGTCCCGTCATGGGCGCTCTCGTCGTTCCCGCGGCCGTCGAAGGCCCCGTCCTGGTTTGTGAGGAGGGGCTGTCCTTCTGGGGCGGCGTCGATCCCGAAACCGGCCGGGTGATCGACGCCCATCATGACCAGCACGGCCGTTCGCTGGCCGGACAGGTGGTCTTGATGCCGACCAGCCGTGGCTCCTGCACGGGCAGCGGCGTGCTCCTGGAACTGGCGCTCAAGGGCCATGCGCCCGCCGCCCTGCTGTTCAGGGAGGAGGAGGACGTTCTCACCCTCGGCGCGCTCATCGCCGGGCGCATGTTCGAGCGCTCCCTGGCCGTCGCGCGCTTGACGGCGGAGGAGTACGAGGCGGTCTCGAAACAAGATCGGGTGCGCATCGCCGGTGGCGTTCTGGAAGGCGAGGGGCTGT